>CAITZN010000526.1 GCA_903896915.1 uncultured bacterium | reverse complement strand
GTTATTTTTTTTACCGCACTCTCATCGGGAATGGTGCTTGGGTTGCAAGGCTATTATTCGCTCCATAAATTCGGAGCTGATGGGATGCTGGGATCTGCAGTTTCTCTTACCCTAATCATGGAACTGGGCCCCGTACTGACCGCCTTAATGGTCTCGGGGCGGGCCGGATCGGCAATGTGTGCTGAAATCGGTATTATGCGAATTTCTGAACAGATTGATGCTTTAGAGTGCATGGCTATCGATCCCTTCCGCTACCTCATTTCTCCTAAATTTTTAGCGATGTTGATATCCGTCCCCCTGTTGACCGCCATATTCGATGTTGTCGGTATTATGGGTGGGTATCTGGCTGGCGTTAAGTTGATGGGCGTCAATGGAGGGGCTTTTTTTGCAGGGATGCAACAGAGCGTCACTAATCACGATATTATTTTGGGTGTGATTAAATCCTATGTTTTCGCTTTACTCATCGTCTGGATCAGTACCGGGCGAGGTTATTTTGTGCAAAAAATACGAGGAACCGGTTTCGGAGCCGAAAGTGTTAGCAAGGTGACGACTCAGGCGGTCGTTATGTCCTCGATTTCAGTACTAATTTTTGATTATCTGCTGACTGCGGTGCTATTATGACCTTGAATAATACCGCATCACTGGAACCGGCAATCCGTTTTGTCGATGTCTGTAAAACGTTTGGTGAGAAATCTACCTTAAACATCGTGCTTGATAGGGTCAGTTTTACTGTACCTAAGGGGCAAACAACAGTTATCGCGGGTGGCAGTGGGCAAGGAAAGAGCGTTATTCTTAAACTGATTCTCGGTCTTCTGCGGCCGGATTCAGGTCAAGTGCTGGTTGGCGAAAGAGATGTCTCGGTCATGGGGTATAAAGCCCTGCAGCAGTTGAGATTGCAGTTTGGTGTTCTCTTTCAGGGATCAGCCTTGTTTGACTCGCTGACGGTGTTTGATAATATTGCTCTTCCTCTACGGGAAAGGACGAAATTGTCAAATGAAGAGATCCATAACCGGGTATCCGTTACCCTGGAACAACTTGAATTAACAGGTCATGAGACAAAGTTTCCTGCTCAACTCAGCGGTGGCATGAAAAAAAGGGTAGGGCTCGCGCGAGCGCTTCAATTGGAGCCGGAAATAGTTCTTTTTGACGAGCCCACTACAGGCTTGGACCCGGTCATGAGTAAGGAAATCTATGAGTTGTTTTTGGTTACCCAACAACGTATTGGCTACACGGCAGTGATTGTCAGTCACGATATTCCACAGATTTTCACCCTCGCTGATCAGATAATTTTGTTAAATAAAGGCGAGTTGGATGTATTTACCGATACGGACCAGATACCCCACTCAGACAAGCCATTTATTCGTGAGTTTGCCCGGATGGTAATGGGCCAGCAGGTATCGTAAGGAACAGGAGGAAGATGTTTTATGGGAAATTCTCGAGTTGAGATAGTTGTTGGTTTTTTTCTGGTGATCGGTTTTATGGCTTTTGGCTGGCTCGCTTTGCAACTCGGAGAGGTTTCATGGTTGGCAGGATCAAAAACCTACATTCTGACAGCTGAGTTTAATAATATCTCTGGCGTCAAATCTGGGGCCGATGTGCAAATTTCCGGAGTGACGGTGGGAAAGGTTCGGCAACTTACCCTGAACAAGCAGCGTCAGGCCGTTGTTGGAATGCAGATCGATCGTGGGGTCAACGTACCCGTAGATTCTGTGGCTTCGGTTAAGTCGCAAGGAATCATAGGTGATAAGTATATCCAGATTACCTTGGGAGGGGATGAAGCCGCTTATAAACCGGGAGAAACCATTGTCGACACAGAATCGGCTGTTGATCTGGAATCCCTCATTTCCAAATTCGCCTTTGGTCAGGTGAGCAAATAGGACCGGTGTAATCGTAATGAATCTGAAACATTTTCACCCGTTGTCGCCGAGGTTGATTGTATCTTTAGCATTGGCTGTACTTGTATTTTCAAATGTCGCCTGGGCGGAAGATTTTCTCAACGATGAAAGCTAC
>CAITZN010000525.1 GCA_903896915.1 uncultured bacterium | reverse complement strand
CATCTCTAATCTAGTCACACTCCACGCCGCTGAGCAGTAATTCAACTGATTCAATATCGGTCTGGACGTGGAGTCTACCGAATGTAAAAAAAACCACCTGCCGCAAGAGCATGTGGTTTTTTTATTATGTCATGTTAGTGGCAAGGAATGTATGTAAATGAGCAACGATTTATTAATTCAATGTTGCCCCAATGGTTGCACTGGAGAGTTATATCAAACAAGTATTGTGGTTGCTGAAGGGCCTCTTGGAAGGTGTCCGTCGTGTGGACAGCTTGTAAGTTCTTGTTCGAAAGAATTTCATGAGTTGTCTAGTCAGGATTGGAACATTGAGCAGGGAACCTGGCCTTTAGAAAATGACATGAAAAGATTAATCAAACGGAGATCAAGAGATTTAAGGATACTTTCTAAGTATTTATCAACAGACAAAATATCTCTTTTGGATGTTGGTTGCTCCAATGGTGCCTTTGTCTCAATAGCAAACAGCTTGGGGATACAAGCAGAAGGGATCGACCCTTCAGAAAAAGCGGTCCAAAATGGCAGGGAAAGAGGTTTGAAAATTCATTGCGGTTATTTACAAGAAGCTGGTTTTCACGACAATGCATTCGATGCAATAACTCTTTATGAAGTTATTGAGCATGTTCATGAATCAAAGCCTTTATTGCAAGAATGTTATCGAATACTGAAGCCTAACGGAATTTTACTGATTGGCACAGGGAATACAGACAGTTGGACCATGCGTATAATGAAAAACAGGTGGGGGTTTTTCAACATGAAGGTACACGGTGGGCACATCAATTTTTTCTCACCAAAATCGTTGAGTGTTCTTGCCTCTCGAAGTGGTTTTAGTGTGAAAGAAATACGAACATCATCAGTGACATTTTATGAAAAAGGAGAAGTTCCGTATTTCTTGTATAGGACAGCAAAGATTCTTTCAGAGATTTTGAATATGCCTTCGAAAATTTTTAATAAGGGAGATCAGATGGAAGTTTATTTGATGGCGAATAAAACAACCGTCTAGCGGGCAAAAATTTACGTCGTCTCTAAGCTGTTATAATCAAGGACTTGCTAATAGTTTTTGCTAACGGTCCTTCAATCCCTCCACATCCAAGAGATAAATCGTTTTCCCCTCCACCCGGATCAACTTTTCCTCGGTCATTTTGGCAAATATCCGCGACAGAGTCTCCGAACTCGTTCCCAGGAGGCTGGCCAATTGGCCTTTGGGGATATCAAGCACCACCAAGTCCCGACGTTTCTGTTCCTCTGCCAGGTAGAAAAGATAGGAAGCTAGCCGTCCGGGAACCTCCTTCAGCGACAGGTTCTCGATCTGGGCGGCAAAACGACGCAAACGGTGCGACAGAACAGCCAGCATGTTGAGGGCCAGAGAAGGATTGGCTGTTACCAACTCGACGAACTCAGCTCTCGGAAAAAAGATCAGTTCCGCTTCGGTCAGGGTTTCGGCGTTGGCTGGAAAGGGACTGCCGTGGAAGACCGGGACTTCGCCAAAGGGCTCGCCCGCCCCGAAGATGTGCAGGATCTGCTCCTTGCCGTCGAATGACATCTTGAAGATTTTCACCTTGCCGGACGCCACCATGTAGAAACCGATCCCCGGATCGCCCTCGAAAAAAATCGAAACGCCCTTTCCGTATTTCTTATCCACGCCGATAGCGGCAATCTCTCTGAGTTGTTCCGCGGGCAGGCCGCTGAACAGGAGGCTGTTGGCCAGCAGTGCATCTTTATTTTGCATTATTTTCCAGAAATGATTTGTTTTTGATCTATGTCAAAGAATCCTTACAATAAGAATGTATAGTGCAGGCATACTACTGAGGAACAATGTCGAACGCGACACAAAAAATTATCAAGGAGAAATGCCATGTTTTGTAATCAGTGTGAACAGACGGCCAAGGGAATAGGGTGCAACATCGCCGGAGTCTGCGGCAAGAATGAAGAGGTCGCCGACCTGCAGGACCTGCTGATTCATGTCCTGCAAGGACTCTCCCTCTATGCACAGGAAGGCCGGAAGCACGGCATCGTCGATGAGGCTACCGATCATTTTACCCTGGAGGCTATCTTCTCCACCCTGACTAATGTCGATTTCGATCCCGCCCGTTTTGTGGTGCTGATCAACAAGGCTGTCGAGCTGCGCGAGGCCATGAAGGCTAAAGTGGCGGCAGCCGGCGGCAAAATTGATTTTACAGAGGCTCCAGCAACTGTTGTCCCGTCTGGCTCTTTGGCTGATCTCACTGCCCAGGGTGCAGCCCTGAAGCTGATTGAAAATTTAGATAGTGATGTCAATATCCGTTCGCTCAAACAGACCCTGTTGTATGGCCTCAAAGGCATCGCCGCCTATGCTGACCATGCCGCCATCCTCGGTAAGACCGACCCCATCATTGCCGCTTTCTGTTACGAGGCTTTGGCGGTGATGCTCGTTCAGGGGCTGACTGTCGAGCAATGCGTGCCGGTGGCCATGAAGGCTGGCGAAATCAATCTGCGCGCCATGGAACTGCTCGATGCCGGCAATACAGGCACCTACGGCCATCCGGTGCCGACCTCGGTGCCGCTCGGTCATCGTAAAGGTAAATGCGTGCTCATCACCGGTCATGACCTCCATGACCTGGAACTGCTGCTCAAGCAGACCGAGGGCAAGGGCATTGATGTCTATACCCATGGTGAGATGCTGCCCTGTCACGGCTATCCTGAGTTGAAGAAATATGCTCATTTCTTTGGCCATTTCGGGACCGCCTGGCAGAATCAGCATAAGGAATTCCCTAATTTTCCGGGACCGATCCTGTTCACCACCAACTGCATCCAGAAACCAAAAGATGAATACAAAGATCGGATTTTCACTAACGGTCTGGTTGGATGGCCAGGCGTTAAGCACATTGCCGACAAAGATTATTCAGCGGTAGTGGCTATGGCGCAGGCGATGCCCGGTTTTGCCGATGCGGTTGACAACGGCTCGGTAATGGTCGGTTTTGCCCGCAACGCGGTTCTCGGCGTGGCTGACAAGGTGATTGAGGCGGTGAAATCCAAGGCTATTCGCCACTTCTTCCTGGTAGGCGGTTGCGACGGCGCCAAACCCGGCCGCGACTACTTTACCAAGTTCGTTGAGCAGGTACCCAGCGACTGCATGGTGTTGACCCTGGCCTGCGGTAAGTTTCGCTTCTTTGACAAGGATCTTGGTGCCATCGGCGGGATTCCACGTCTGCTTGATGTTGGTCAGTGCAACGATGCCTACTCTGCCATCCAGATCGCGGTGGCCCTTTCCAAGGCCTTTGACTGCGGGGTTAACGATCTGCCCCTGTCCATGATTCTTTCCTGGTATGAGCAGAAGGCGGTTGCCATCCTTCTGACCTTGCTCTCTTTGGGTATCAAGGATATCCGCCTCGGACCGACGTTGCCGGCCTTTATTACACCTGCGGTGCTGCAGTTCCTGGTGGACACGTTTGACATCAAACCGGTGGCGGCCACCCCTGAAGAAGATCTCAAGGCGATCCTTGGCTAAACCCTCTTCCCCTTCCTTTAACGCAAACAGACCACGGCCGGATTATCTAGTCCGGCCGTGGTCTGCTCGGATAAAATATCATGAGCGACAACCAGAAAACTTATCTTGTCCTGCCTCACTTCCAAGCAGGTTTACTCAGCCCCGAAGACCTGGAGCAGTTGGCCCACCTGGCAAGAAAGTACCAGATTCCGAAAACTAAAATCACTGGTGCTCAACGGGTTGCCTTTCTCGGTATGGAACCCGAAGCGCTGGAAGCGTTGAAGGTCGAAATGCAGATTCCGGAAACACCGCCCCATACCCGCAACCGGGTGCATTACGTCCAGGCCTGCCCTGGCAGTACCTGGTGTCAATTCGGTCAAGGTGACGCATTAGGATTGGGGGAACTAATAAAACAGATTGAACTCGAAGGTCCCTTGCCGTACAAAGTCAAAGTGGGAATTTCCGGATGCCGATTTTGCTGCTGCGAATCCTGGATACGTGATGTGGGACTCACTGCTGAGAAGAAGGGATGGCGGTTTTCCTTTGGCGGCAATGGGGCAGGACGCCCGCGCATCGGTGACCTGGTGGCCGAGGGGCTGAGCGATGACGAGGCCATGGCCCTGGTGACTAAAACGCTGAATTATTATCTCCACACTGCCAAGTTTAAAACCCGGTCTGCCCGCTTTATGGAGCGCTTCGGTATCGAGGCCTTGCAAAAGGCGGTCCTTGGTTGATTGTTGACCGGCAATATTTTTT
>CAITZN010000524.1 GCA_903896915.1 uncultured bacterium | reverse complement strand
TTTCCGGGTACGCAAGACCCCGGAAGAAATCCAGACCCTGGAAGCATCAGGCTACAAGTTCAAGGAATACGACGGCATCTTGCCGGATATGGACAAAGGAGCTCTGGTTATCGACGATCTCAACCAGTATGAGGCTGAAAAACTGGTCGAAATGATGAAGCCCGATATCTTCTGCGCCGGTATCAAGGAAAAATTTTCCATCCAGAAACTGGGCATCCCCATGAAGCAACTCCACAGCTATGATTCCGGCGGTCCCTATGCCGGGTTTAAGGGCGCGGTCAATTTCTACCAGGAGATCGACCGGCTGGTAAACAGCAAGGTCTGGAGCTACATGAAGGCCCCCTGGCAGGAAAGCCCCGAACTCTCAGCCACCTATGTGTGGGAATAAAGCATCAACCAAGAGGGCAAGACTATGCTACTTCGACATACACCTAAAGAAATAGATGAGCGCAGTGCCGTGACTATCAATCCGGCCAAGACCTGCCAGCCCGTCGGCGCGATGTACGCGGCACTGGGCATCCATGGCTGTCTCCCCCACAGTCATGGGTCCCAGGGCTGCTGCGCTTACCATCGCAGTGCTCTGACCCGGCACTACAAGGAACCTGTTTCCGCCTCCACCAGTTCGTTCACCGAAGGTTCGTCAGTATTCGGTGGGCAGGCTAACCTGCTGCAGGCAATTAATAATATTTTCACCGTGTATAACCCTGAAATTATTGCGGTCCACACCACCTGTTTGTCTGAAACCATCGGTGACGACCTTAACCAGATTTTTGACAAAGCCCATAAGGAAGGCACCGTGCCGCCGGGTAAGACTCTGGTCGGCGCTCCGACCCCGAGTTATGTCGGCTCGCATGTGACCGGTTTCTCCAATATGGTCAAGGCGATGGCCGATCTGGCCGAGCCTGTGGGTAAAAAAAATGGCAAGGTCAATGTCATCCCCGGCTGGGTCGAGCCCTCGGACATGGAAGAGATCAAGCGTCTGGCTAAATTGGTCGGTGCGAACATCACCCTCTTCCCGGACACCTCGGGCGTACTCAACGGGCCCTTGTCCGGTGAATACAAGATGTTTCCTGATGGAGGGGTAACGGTTGCGGAGTTAAAAGGCTGCGGCGATGCCATTGGCACCCTGGCTTTGGGCGAATGGTGCTCGGCTGATGCCGCCCGCCTGCTCGACACCAAGTACAAGGTGCCGTGCAAGATCCTGGACATGCCCTTTGGCCTCAAGGCTACTGACCGGTTTATCGATGCTCTGCGGATCATCAGCGGCACAGTGGTCCCGGATGAGATTTCCTACGAACGCGGCCAGATGGTGGATTTGATCTCCGACATGCACCAGTATTTCTACCACAAGAAGGTGGCGATCTACGGTGATCCGGATCAGGTGATCGCGATGACCGAGTTCCTGGTCTCCATCGACATGTGCCCGATCCATGTGATCACAGGTACACCGGGTAAACGCTTTGAAAAACGGATTAAGGAATTGACCGCGGACATGCCTTTTGAGGTCAATGTTCGAGCCAAGGGCGATATGTTTCTCCTTCACCAGTGGATTAAGAACGAGCCGGTGGATCTGCTCATCGGCAACAGTTACGGCAAGTACATTGCCCGAGATGAGGACATTCCTTTTCTCCGCTGGGGTTTCCCGATCCTTGATAGGCAGGGGCACCAATATTTTCCGACCGTCGGTTACAAGGGCGGCCTAAGAATGCTGGAGAAGATTCTCAATCTTTTACTCGACCGCAAAGACCGGGATGATCCGGAAGAGAAGTTTGAGCTGGTATTATAGTCTTCATGGTTCAGTGGGGGAGTATTTCTTGGTCCTCTCCTTGATTCCCCCGCTGGACCATTTTTCCTCTCACCCTAAGAGGCGGTAGCCATGAATAATGTTATTCCTTTCCCCCGCTCGGCTCGATGTACAGCTCCTGCCACAGCGGCAGCCAAGGACACTCTGATTCTGCCGATTGCATCCCGGTCTGTCTGTGGACTACGATTTGCCTGTGAGGTGAAGGCGGTCCAGCCTCTGTCGCCAACTGAGGCTTTGGCAGAGGTCGGTCAGCATGAGAATTTGGTCGGGGTCGAGTTGGGGGGGCCAGGTGATCCCTTGGCCACGATTACTCCGACACTGGAAACCATCGTCCTGCTGAAGCAACTATCTCCAAATCTAACCGTCAGCCTGACTACATTTGGAATAGGTGGTGCGCAGTATGCTGCTGATCTGGCCGCTGCGGGACTGGGCAACATAAATTTACTGATCGATACCGTGGATGCTGCAACTGCTGAAAAGATCTATGCCTGGATTCGACCTGGAAAAAAGACCCTGCCGCTCGATAAGACCGTCGTCATGTTGTTGGAAGAACAAGCGAAAACCGTGCAAGCCATGGCTGAAGCAAAGATTGCGGTAACTATTCGCACCACCGTCTATCCTGGAGTCAATGCGCATCAGGTGGTAGACCTTGCCGAGGTCATGGCTGAATTGGGGGCTAAAGAAATAGAACTGTTGCCGTTTACCCCCGAACCTCAGCAGGTCGATGGTCCGCCACCGTCCACCCGTGTGCATATGGAACAGATTGGTAAACTCACCAGCCGGTTCCTTGGTACCCGAGTCCGGCAGGTGGCTGTGGATGCATGTGGCTGCTCGTCTTCCGGATGTGAATGTGGTTGCGGCTGTGGAGCCACCTCCGGGGCGACGATTCAACCCGGGCTACCAAAGCCCACCGCTGAGCGACCTCGAGTGGCGGTAGCCAGTGCCACGGGTATGGATGTCGATCTCCATCTCGGTCAGGCGAAAACCCTGCTTGTTTACGGACCTCGAGGCGATGGGCTTACCTGTCTGCTGGAAACTCGTCAGGCTCCTGAACCTGGCAGCGGCGAAACAAGGTGGGACCAGCTGGCCGACATCCTTCCCGACTGCTTTGCCCTATTGGCAGCCAGTGCCGGTCAACGACCTCGTGAGGTGCTTGCTGGTCACGGCATACGGGTGTTGATCACTGAGGAAAATATTGAAGGCTCAGTAGATGTCCTCTACGGTGGCGGCAAGAAACAGAAGTGTAAGAAATAGAGCAGGCGTTTAGGTGGATAGTCTGTAGGTTTTTAGGCAGAAGGGCTAGTCATGAATTCGGGCTAATCACCTTTCACCCCTAACAGGCTACAGTCTAAACAACCTGAATACCGGCAGAAGAATCAAAATAAAAAAATACTCTTTAGGAAGGAATAATAAAATGGCTCTCCCAGAAAAACAGATATTGGTTTGTCAGAGTTTCCGCTCGAAAGGCGATCCCAAGGGCATCTGTCATAAGCAGACCGACGGTTTTCTCCAATATATTGAAGAAGAGATCCTGGACCGCGGCCTTGATGTCCAGGTGGTGGCCACTGGTTGCCTCAAGCAGTGTGAGTCCGGTCCAATCATGGTGATTCAGCCCGAAAACTGGTGGTTCAAGGGGGTGGCCAGTACCGAAGCTATCGACGCCATTCTTGATGGTCTTGAAGAGGGTGAACCTGCAGGTGATTATCTCATCGAATAGGAAGTGTGGCCATGCCTACGCTGCGTAAAGCCCGACAACAGGATCTGGATCATCTGACGAATTTGCTCAGGCTTCTTTTCACTATTGAAGCAGATTTTATTTTCGATGAAGCGAAGCAAAGGCAGGGGCTCTTGATGATGCTGAACAATGACCGGGGATGCATCCTGGTAGCTGAAGATGCCGGCCAGGTGATCGGCATGTGTACCGGTCAGGTGGTGATTTCTACTGCCGAGGGTGGCCCATCAGTGTTGGTTGAGGACCTGGTGGTTGATCCTGCCCACCAAGGCTGTGGTATCGGACGCTCGCTGATAAACACAATGGCGGGTTGGGCTCTGGAGCAAGGGGCAACCCGCATGCAGCTCCTGGCCGATAAAACCAACGGGTCGGGGCTTGCCTTTTATGAGCATCTTGGCTGGCGGACGACCGCGATGATCTGCCTGCGGCGCTATATTTAATTGGATGGGTTGAGCAGCAATAAAAATAACCAAGCCGTACGAATGGAGAGATAGTCATGATCAACTCACTGCATCCCGCACTCGTAGGATTTGCTGATATCCGGCCTCTTGCCATCGATGATTGGGAACAGTACCGGCTGGAAGGCGAACAGTTTCTCAATCTTGCCGAAGGGGCTTTTCTCAACAAGAAAAAGGCATTCACCACCGAAATTCTTTACAACCTTATTGCCATGGCCATTGAAAAGCTGGTGATGGGGGCTCTTATGGAAATCGGTCGTTTGCCGTACAATCATACCATGCACGATCTGGTGGTCGCGCTGGTGGAGTGGCTTCCGGAGAAGATCCGGGGTTTAGAAGAATCAGTGCGGGTGCTGGACAGTTACCAGGAAATCTGCGATCCTTATATCTGCACCATCAAAGTGCCAACGGCTATGGAAATCGAAAACATGCTTGCTTTAGCTCGGACACTTGAGCAGCGTCTTCTTTCCGCCTCAGCATGAGTCTGCCTTCCATGCCTTCTATTTCTTCAAGAGTGCGGTTGGTCACAGCGATGTTCAATAAACTGTGGCAACTGACATCATGGGATCGCGATACGACCTCCTGTTGAATTCTAAGACAATTGCTAACGAAGCAATTTAAGAAAATTATTGTTCATTTATGTAAGAAAACTTGCCAACTACTTACAATTTTGAATGCTAATCCTGTCTCCGGTCAGCGTGAGGTTACTGACTGTTTTTGGTTTAATGTTAGAATGTTATGATGTTTGTAATCTGGAGGACGTGGACAGT
>CAITZN010000523.1 GCA_903896915.1 uncultured bacterium | reverse complement strand
TTGTCCCGGTTATCTCCCATGACAAAAAGCTTGCCCGCCGGGACTGTTGTCGGGCCGAAGTTATCACGTGGGGCGGCGGCGGCAGGGAGAATAAGCTTGTCTTGGTAGACCCCGTGGGTATCGGTAAAGGGCTTGCCGTTGATAGATATTTTTTTATCCTTGATCTCGACGGTATCACCGCCAACGGCGACGACTCTTTTGATGTAATCAAGTTCCGGATTTTTGGGAAATTGAAATACTACGATATCGTTGGGCTTTGGATCCGAGATTGGGATCAGGTTCGAACCGGTGAACGGCATTTTTACGCCATAGATGAATTTGCTCACCAGGATATGGTCCCCAATCTGGAGCGTTGGCAGCATCGAACCGGAAGGAATCTTGAAGGCCTGGACGATGAATGTCCGGATGACAAGGGCGAGCAGGATAGCAATAACAATTGCTTCAATATTCTCTCGGAGCCCGGATTTTGGTGCTTGTTCAGTGTATTCTGCCACAAAAGTCCTTGTAATTAGAGGGCAAAGTTGAAAAAATTTTAGCAAGGCTACCCGAAAGGTCAGTAAAATTCAAGCACGTTTTACCGGTAGTGCTTGCCAATAAAGAGTATATCCTGGCGTAATTTCCAGTATAATAGAGGCTATCTTCAACAAGACTAATATGTTGCCCGGATTCCATTTTGGAACCAGTCCGTCAGTGTGCGTTTAAATCGGACTAGCTCTCTCCAGATAGAGTTTTGGGCAACAGAGCGTTTGCTTGAATAATTGTACGCAAATTAAACAGAACGCTTTGTCTATAATTCAACAACACGGAGAAACAATGAGCCTCAAGACGAAGGTCCTCATCCTGAGCTTGGCAGCCCTGATTGCTGGGTGCGGCGGCAGTAATAAGGGGGGGCGCCCAGCGGATTCGGGTCTTGTATCTGAATCGATTGATCTGACTTTGCTGCACATCAACGACCATCACTCGCATCTCGATGCAGAAAACAGTACGTTTCTGCTTGCAACCAGTGCTGATAACCGTGAGGCAATCAATGTTGAGCGCGGTGGTTTCCCAAGGATAACCGCTGCCATCAAAGAGCTGGAAAAGGGTTCGCAGAACGTGATCAAAATCCATAGTGGCGATGCCAGTACCGGAGATTTGTATTACACCTTAAACGAAGGCAAGGCCGATGCTGATTTGATGAACACGGTCTGTTTCGATACCTTTAACCTCGGTAATCATGAATTTGACAATACGGATGTAGGTGTGAAGAAGCTCATGGACTTCCTGCATGCAGGCATCTGCAAAACCCCGATTCTGAGTGCTAACGTCAGGTTCGGTCCCAGTTCGCCCATGTATCGGGCCGTCGCCCCCAATGCGGTTCGCCCCTCGGTGGTTATTGAACGCAGTGGTCAGAAAATAGGGGTGATCGGCCTAATCGTTGCCGGCAAGACAAAACACTCATCCAGTCCCAATCCTGACACTGTCTTTCTTGATGAAGTCGCGACGGCACAGGCAGAAATTGATCGTATGCAGGCGCAGGGGATCAATAAGATAATAATTTCCAGCCATATAGGGTATGAGGCGGACAAAGCCTTGGTGAAAAAACTCAGCGGAGTCGATGTGGTCGTGGGGGCGGATTCGCACACTTTGCTTGGTCCAGAGACCCTGAAAAAGTATGGGATTTCACCTGAAGGCCCTTATCCCACCCAGGGCACCGATAAAGACGGCAAGCCAGTCTGTATCGTGCAGGCCTGGCAGTATGGGTATGTACTGGGTGACGTCCAGGTCAGTTTTGACAAAAACGGAGAGGTCACCCATTGTTCCGGTACGCCCTGGGTTTTAATCGGCGACGACTTCAGTCGCCCCGGGGCTATTGCTCTCACGTCTGACGAGATGGCCTCCATCAGAGCTGATATCGCCGCCAGCAAACTTTTACGCATCACGATCCCGGATGCAACCGCAACCGCTCTCCTTGCCCCTTATAAAAAGCAAAAAGAAGCGATGGGCTCAGCAGTCGTCGCAACCACGAACGACAACCTCTGTCTACGTCGGGTGCCGGGGAGCAAGCGTGATGCCTCGCGTTCTTCCCTGGGAGATTTCTGCAATAAAAAAGAGACTGTGAATGCCCACGGTGGCGATATCCAACAGATCATTGCCGAGGTCTTCCTGCAACAAGGAAAAACCTACTTCAATGCCGATATCTCAATACAAAACGGTGGTGGCGTCCGAGTCGATATTCCTCGGGGCAAGGTTACAATACAAGATGTTTACACGGTGCTTCCTTTCAAAAACACGCTCGTGCAGTTGAATGCAACGGGCTTTGAAATTAAAGCGGCTCTGGAGGATGCGGTAGAAGGTGTGGTCGGGCCCGCGCTTAATACGGGTTGT
Organism: uncultured bacterium; assembly: GCA_903896915.1. GTDB lineage: Bacteria > Desulfobacterota > Desulfobulbia > Desulfobulbales > Desulfobulbaceae > Desulfobulbus. The sequence continues at coordinate 2,881 of CAITZN010000523.1, read as the reverse complement.
TATCCGTACACCGGTGGCTTGCGCTGGAACCTGGATCTCAACAAGCTCAAGGGGGCTCGTTTATCTAAACTTGAGATCAGGACAGCTGAAGGCACGTACCAACCCTTTGATCTTAATAAAACGTATAAGGTTGCCACTATCTCTTTCCTTGCCGATGGCAACGATTCGTACACTTCGTTGAAAAATATCGTTGGTGAACGACGTGTAGACGTTGGTTTGGACTATGCGGAAGCCTTTCTGCAATATATCAAAAGGTTACCCGGTTCAAACAAGGTGCTGACTCGATTACCGGTTAAGGACTATAGCACTCAAGTCTTTATTGATACTCCGTAATCAGAGGATAGACTTTGCTTGAATTTATTGCGGGCGAGCGGCCTGTTCCCCCCCCATAGGTGATCCCTCGCTCAACCTTTTTCACGAGAAGGCACCTATGCGGGGTGGCAGGTAAAGGTCAGTGCCACCAAATAACACGCCTGGGAGGATTGCCGAAGGATTCGAAGGCATCCCCCGATTCTCGCAACACATCGTCCAGATCCTGTATCGAAAATACATATCCCTCAGTATGGGCCAGGGCTACAAACTCCTCCTTTGATTTCAATACATTGTATTTGCAGCGGATGTTTTCGTCAGCACCGCCGGCAATCAGCAATTCTTCAACATTTTTTTTTGACATAACGGTCTCCGTTGTATTCATTTTTGCCCCTGGCTCGTTTTGATTCCGAGAATCAGAAGTGCGTATGCCAGCATGGGTAGCATATTGATGATAAGCAAAATAAGGGCCATTTTTGAGAGCGGGACGGTGTGAGGTATGAGGTGATGGAGTTACACATATATACCATTTGTTAATGTGCTGTTTTTTTTCTCAAGCTCGACAAGGGAACACGTTACTGTCCTTCATTCTTCTTTTTTGTAGGTTTTTGTACAAGTTGGCGTGGCAGGTCGCGCACCTTAGCAAGGACCCTGGCGTTGAAATCGTTTAACCTTTCACTTCTGTCTGCATTGAGAGTCAAAAAACGCTTTACTAGCCCGCTGGCTTGTATTATAATCTATGATTTATTCTGAAAATAGATTAAGTGATCCCTTGGATGGTAGTGAACAGGAAAGCGGGCGAACCTTTTGTGAGCGATCGCGGGTTTCCTTCCCCTCCACTTTGGCCAGCACCACCAATGCACTGAGTATGGAGTTGCAGAACCAGCTGTAACTCCTTTTTTTATTTTTATATTGTTTCGGCTTCAGTATATTATGCAAAAAAGAAATATGCGATTTGTAGGTGGCAATTGAGGAACGTGTGATGAAAAAAGATCTAAAAAAAGTACGCAATATCGGAATTAGTGCTCATATCGATTCGGGCAAGACCACGCTGACGGAACGTATTCTGTTTTACACCCAACGGATTCATGCCATCCATGAGGTGCGGGGTAAAGATGGTGTCGGCGCGACTATGGATTCCATGGAACTTGAAAAGGAGCGTGGAATTACAATCCAGTCCGCTGCTACCTATTGTTCTTGGAAGGACTATGACGTAAATATCATCGATACTCCCGGCCATGTCGATTTTACCATCGAAGTTGAGCGTGCACTGCGGGTGCTTGACGGTGCCGTCCTTGTCCTGTGTTCGGTCGGGGGGGTTCAGTCGCAATCCATTACCGTGAACAGGCAGATGACCCGCTACAAGGTGCCGCGGATTGCTTTCATTAATAAATGTGATCGTACGGGTGCTAATCCCTATCGCGTCACCCAGCAACTCCGCGATAAGCTCGACCAGAACGCGGTGATGATCCAATTGCCCATCGGTCTCGAAAGCGATCTCGAGGGTATAATTGATTTGGTCAGCATGAAAGCTGTCTATTTCGACGGTGACCAGGGCGAAACTATTCGTATTGCCGAGATTCCAGCTCAGTTGAGGGAGGAGGCCGAGGCAAAACGGGAAGAGCTGCTTGATGCTGTTTCCATGTTTTCGGACGAACTGATGGAGTCCATGCTCGAAGAGGTTGAGATTCCTGAGTCCATGATCCAGGATGCCATTCGTCGAGGGACCTTGAGTCTTGAGTTGACCCCGGTAATGATTGGTTCCGCCTACAAAAATAAAGGCGTTCAGTTGTTGCTCGATGCCGTCAATGCCTATCTTCCCTGTCCGGTCGACGTTGAAAATACGGCTCTGGATCTCGAAAAAGATGAGGCAGAGGTGGTCGTCAGCAACAATCCAGATGATCCGTTGGTGGCTTTGGCCTTTAAGCTTGAGGATGGCCGTTACGGACAGCTGACCTATATTCGTACCTACCAGGGTGTGATTCAGAAAGGCGATACCATCGTGAACAGTCGCACTGGGAAAAAGGCCAAAATCGGTCGATTGGTGCGTATGCATGCCAACGAGATGGAAGAAATCGATGGTGCCGGTTCTGGCGACATCGTCGCGTTGTTCGGCATTGATTGCGCCTCCGGTGATACCTTTTGCGGCGGTGGGGCCAACTGGTCCATGAGTTCGATGCACGTTCCGGCGCCGGTTATTTCTTTGGCGATCAAGCCGGTGGACAATAAGTCGCAGATTAATATGTCCAAGGCGTTGAATCGATTTACCAAAGAAGATCCCACCTTCAAAACCTTTGTCGATCACGAAACCAGTGAAACCATTATTTCCGGCATGGGGGAACTGCATCTTGAGGTCTACATCGAGCGGATGAAGCGGGAATACAATGCTGAAGTCGAGGTGGGGGCACCGCAGGTAGCCTATCGTGAAACCATCACTCAGCGGGCTGAATTTAATTACATTCACAAGAAACAGACTGGTGGTTCCGGTCAGTTCGGGCGTGTCGGCGGTTTTCTTGAACCGCTGGAAGAGGGTGAATATGAATTTGTCGATGATATCGTCGGCGGAGTAATT
>CAITZN010000522.1 GCA_903896915.1 uncultured bacterium | reverse complement strand
GTTTGCTTGCTGGTATCATCTGCCTCTGGGGTGTAAATGGTCTCAAGCGGTTGCTTGGTGCTGATGATGCTCTGGATGTCTTTGGTGTCCATGGTGTTGGTGGTATGCTGGGTGCGGTTCTCACCGGAGTCTTTGCTGATCCCGCTCTAGGCGGTGTCGGTGTGTATGATTATGTTGCCAACAAGGTGGGTGAATATTCCATGGGTGCCCAGGTCACCAGTCAGTTGTGGGCTATTGGCACGACGATCATCTGGTCAGGTGTTGTTTCCTTTATCGCCTACAAACTGGTTGATATGACTATCGGGCTCAGGGTGACAGAAGAGGAAGAGCGAGAAGGTCTGGATACTGTCAGTCACGGCGAGTCTGCATACCACCACTGATAGCACCATCTTTATCTCTAACCTAGCTTTAAGATCGGGTGTCTACGACGCCCGATCTTTTTTTTGAAACCTGGCAAGAGTGCCGCATAAGCATTATGCGGTCATGAAATTCGTCCCGTAACAATTTTTGCAATAAGCGACTAAGTAGTTTATGATTGTTACCGATAAGCTTGAACGAGACTGTTTTTCAGCCCATGGGCAACAATTTTATCTGCAGGTGAAAAATGATCAATAAAGTTATGTTAATCGGTAATTTAGGAGCTGATCCCGAGATGCGATTCACCCAGAACGGTGCCCCGGTAGCCTCGTTTACAGTCGCAACCACGGAAAAGTGGAAAGGTCAGGATGGCCAGATGAAGGAGCAAACCGAGTGGCATCGGGTAATCGCTTGGCAGAGGTTGGCGGAAATATGCGGGGAATATCTTTCGAAAGGATCTCGTGTGTATATTGAGGGTAAGTTGCAAACGAGATCATGGGAAAAAGACGGACAAAAGCACTACACGACCGAGATCGTTGCCCGTGAAATGAAAATGCTTTCGCCGCGAACTTCCGGCGGTGGTGGCGGTGAATTCAGCGGATCCGGGGCAGGTTACGGGAGTGGCGATTCTTTTCAAGAACCTCCGCCAATGGGTGAGGATGTCCCCTTCTGAGCTGTGTTTCGAAAACAACATATAAATACCCCAGGTGGATCGACTCTCTGCCCGGGGTTTTTTGTGCACAAGATATGCCCGCGTACCACTTTAATCGTCAATTACCACAACTGCCAATAGTCTCTAGTTCCTTGTTATGTCGCTATTGTTAAATTTTATGCCATGAACAAGGGGTTGCTCCCGCGGGTAGTCTGCAAGGGGTAAGCTCGAAGGTAGTTGCAAAGAAAAATAGTATTGGAAATTATTTTTTGAGGGAAAGTTTATGTCGGAATTTAAGAACGTTACGGTTGTAAAAAAGGCAAATGTTTATTTTGAGGGCAAGGTGACCAGTCGTACCATCGTTTTTGGAGACGGGTCTAAGAAGACACTGGGGATTATGCTGCCTGGAGAGTACACCTTTAATACCGATGCCAGCGAAATTATGGAAATTATCGACGGTGACCTGGATGTGTTGCTTCCTGGCGACCAAGGCTGGAGGACCGTGAAAGGTGGTGAGTCCTTTAATGTTCCTGGGCAATCAAAATTTAGTCTCAAGGTGAGACGAATTACCGATTATTGCTGCTCTTTTGCTAAGAGTTGAAAATATTCAAAGGCTGCTACTTGTCTATACAGCAGAAGGCGGGTTTCGTTTTTACCCGGTATATCCCATGATTTGGTTCGTTCAATAGCCAGCCTGTAACCATTGACTTCGATTGTATTCGTTTTGTAATAGCGCAAAGGGGATTTGCGCGTGCTTGACGGACACGTTTTATGAGATTTTCCAGAGGATTTGTTTCGGTATCTATGGTGGATTCTTGACTTCTTTTTTTGAATAAAAATAAGGACGAGGGTGATCCTCAAATCGTCGGAAACTATTTTCTTGACAGATGATACCGGTACCGGTAATGAATAGCCGTTCATTTTCATTGTCTATAATAACCTGCCGTTCACAAGCAGAGTTACGTTTACTCTATTATGTATAAGGGAGAGGTCTGATTCATGGTAACGGAACTGGTTCTTTCAGCAATAGCCCTGATCGGAATTGCTATCATAATCCCGCTTTTCATGCTGGCGACAACAGTTTTCGGTCCCAGTGCTGGCGGAAAGGCAAAGAACGATCCTTACGAAAGCGGCGTCAAGCAAATGATCGGATTGGCGGAGCAGAAATTCAGTGTCAAATTCTATCTGCTGGCCATTTTGTTTCTTCTGTTTGATATAGAGGCAGTGTTCATGTATCCGTGGGCTGTCAGTGTTCGTGAACTTGGTTGGTTCGGGTTTACGGAGATGGTGACATTCATGTTACTGCTTTTAACTGGACTTATTTATATTCTTAAGAAAGGGGTGCTCAATTGGCGTTAGGATTAGAAGCAAGTCTAGGTGATTCGGTACTTACCACCAAGGTCGATGCAATCATCAATTGGGGACGTGAGTACTCTCTGTGGCCATTTGTATTCGGAACCGCCTGCTGTGCAATCGAGTTCATGAGTGCCGCTGCAAGTCAGCTTGATATCTCCCGATGGGGTGCTGAGGTCGTTCGTTTCTCACCTCGGCAGGCTGACCTGTTGCTTGTCTGTGGTACCGTCAGCTACAAGCAGGCACCGATTCTCAAGCAAATATATGAGCAAATGCCTGAACCCAAATGGGTGGTTGCGATGGGGGCATGTGCCAGTTCCGGCGGAATTTACGATAACTACTGCACAGTTCAGGGAATTGACACGATCATTCCTGTGGACGTGTACATCTCAGGGTGCCCTCCACGGCCCGAGGCGGTTTTGGATGCATTGATGAAGATTCAGGACCAGGTCAGGGGTGAAAGTGTGCTGAATGATCGCCACAAAGACTTTAAAGGGATTCTCGATTGATATGAATACGACGGCGCTTGAATTAATCCAGGCCGCGTTTCCTGATGTGAACTGCACTGCGAATCTGGATGCAGTGGTTATCACGGTGCAGCCT
>CAITZN010000521.1 GCA_903896915.1 uncultured bacterium | reverse complement strand
CTCATGCCCTACAGTGCACCATTGTTGTCAGAGGCAAGGTGTTTGCAGGCACCGAGATACGCATCGGCAACAGCCGTATGGTCCTGGAAAGAACCCTGATGAACACCCAGTTTCAACTGCAAGACCCCTTGACGGTCACTGACCACAAAGGCAAAGTAGGCATTATCGCAACCCCGCTAACAAAATAACTCAAGAGCGCCGCCATGTTCGTCAAACTCTGGATGACCAGCAATGTCCTCACTGTCAACAGCTCGCAGCCGATCATCGAAGTTGAACAGATGATGAGAGAAAACCGTATCCGCCAGGTCCCGGTTGTGGATAATGGCAAACTTGTCGGCATCATCAGCCGAGAAGATCTCTCCAGAGCCATCCCCTCGATCTTTGACCCGAGCATCAGTCCCGAAACCCTTGACCAGGCTGGTCGGTTCAATGCCGAATCCGTCATGACCCGATCTCCAATGACCGTCGAGCCTTCAACACCTCTTGAGCAAGCGGCCCTGCTGATGCGGACCCATAAAGCAGGGGCTCTTCCGGTTATACAAGATGAGAAACTTGTAGGCATCATTACCCAAACAAATATCTTTGACGCTTTCCTGGAAGTTCTTGGCACAAAAAAGCCAGGGGCACGAATCGAACTGAAAATAGACCACAAGCCGGCATCCTTCTACACCATGCTGCAGCTTTTCAAAAAATGCGAAATGACCATCCTGGGAATAACTGTTTATCCGGACTTCAGCGAGGATCATCAGTTGGTGACCCTCAAAGTACAGGGGGAGAAGATGGAGGTCCTCATTGATGCGCTCTGGGATTCAGGCCTGCAGATCAACCGGATCAACACCCAGGAACCTCTCCCGACAGATTGACCGTGTGCACGTGAACAGAGAACCAGAACAGTGAAATCCCACCCGTTAGGGTTCAGCGGTCGACAGACGACACTTTAAGGTAGATACAGAGGGGATTGTGTGGTAATGAAAGGACCGCAATTTTGATTAAGGACGGGTAGCTCAGCTGGATAGAGTATTGGCCTCCGAAGCCAAGGGTCGCGGGTTCGAATCCCGCCTCGTTCACCAAATATATCAGCCACTTAGCAGACATTCTGCCGAGTGGCTTTTTTTCGTTTTGTGAAGCTATTGTGAAGTTGTGCCCCCCTATACGGATCAAAAGAGACTGATTTGGTGTAAGCTGACACATAACCCCAGAATTTCCTGCACAGAATACAAGAAAAATTAACAACGACGTATTTGCCCGCCTTTTCTCCTCTCGCTGACGATCAAGCTCAGCCATTTCACACAAACGACGACCGCAACTAATCACCCCAAAGCGTAGTTTTGACAATTTGGTTTTGCATGTTTCCAGCCTTCGTTGCACAAACGAACGTTTATGCAGCCAGATTTGGGCTATTGTGTAAACCCGATCTTGTTTCGCTGCAGAAGTCTGGACACGGTCTCAGAGTGAGATGTTGAACAATCTGGCAGTATCCGCTGCAGTTTTCTGTCCAGAATGGACCAAATTTACGATCTCCAGCTGCTGGTTGGGCTTGAATTTTGGGCGACGACCTCCACAATACGTCCTTGTGATCGTGCTGCATCCAGACCGGTGCGCGTGCGTTCTCGCAACATTGCTCGTTCGAACTCGGCAAAGGTAGCCACAATCTGTGTTGTCATGCGGCCAGCTGGCGAGGTGGTATCAATAGCTTCCGTCAAGCTACGAAAACCAGCTCCAACCTGGTCGATTTTTTCCATCAAGGTCAACACGTCTTTCAGTGAACGCGACAACCGGTCGAGCTTCCAGACGACAAGGACATCCTCCTTTCGGAGGTGGCCTAGCAAACGGTGCAACTCCGGTCGATCCCAGCGGCCACCGGAAGCCGTTTCTTGAAATTTCCTTTCACACCCCACATTCTCCGGCGTGGCCATTTGCGCCGACAAATCCTGATCCTGGGTTGAAACCCGGCGTACCCGATAAGCATAGCCGCCTTCTATGATGAACTATATACTGCCTATTGCCGTTAGGTCGGACCGCTGCGCGTCCGCCAAACCATTGTGAGACGTAAAGTTGCATTTTGCTATTTTATGCCTTAGAATCATTCCATGATATCAACTCAATCATGGAGATATAAAATGGCAACCGCAGTAAGAATATCCGAAGAATTGGTGGTAGACGCAAAGAAATTTAGCAAAATTGAGCATCGATCTTTAACAGGCCAAATTGAACATTGGGCCAGAATAGGCAAATGTTCTGAAGAAAATCCAGATTTGACTTACAACTTTATCAAAGAAATGCTGATTGGAATTGAGGAGTTAAATCAAGGTGAAAAATCAGAGTATCAATTTGGTTGAGGGTCGATGAAAATATATCAGTCAAAATCATTCGAGAAAAAAGTCAAAAAATTCAACGAAAAAGAAAAACATGAATTAGACAATGAGATCAAACAAATTATTCAAAACCCTTCCATCGGTTCCGAAAAGAAAGGTGATTTGAGGGGCATTTTTGTCCACAAATTCAATTTGCAGAGCCAGCTATATCTTCTGGCATATCACTTCGTTAATGTAGAAAATCTTGAGCTTATAATGATCGGTCCGCACGAAAATTATTACAGAGATTTGAAAACGCACTTAAAAAACCGATAAAGGAAAGTCGAAGCAGTCAATAAACCCGAAAATAGCCGCCTCATATTGTTGCACAAATTTATTGCCAGTATATTTATATGAGCAATATATTTGTGCAACGCACAATGCCCTTGTTTGCATCAGGTATCTATCTACCGATTTTCGGTGCGAATTACCCAAACTGGCGAGAGAGATCTGGCCAAAGGTACATGCTAGCCTTGGATAGGGGCCGTTCAGAAATTCATGCTTAAGCCAACTTCTCCGCCATAATTCGTATTTTCTGGAGCTCCAAAAACCTCAGAGAAGGCGCCCCAGATCATTGTGTTAGGGTTAATCTTGTACGATGCGCCGATGGTAGCGTTACCCCAATCCGAAGGAACTGGAGTCGCGAGGCTAGTATAAGACGGAGCAACAACTGAAGTTAATGACGTTGTTACGGTACGACCGTCATTATTAAATTCATGATTCCAAGTTGCTTCAGCAAACGGTTTCCACGCGCCAAGTTCTATTGAGCCACCCCAGCCTAATTGTGTCACTTGTGAATCACGTGTCTGGCTGTCAAACGAGAGCGCGGTAACTCCTGACGTCCCATGTTCCGTGAATCCGTCAATATGAGCTTCTTGAAAAATAACTCCAAGAACAGGACCGGTTGTAAACTGACCAAGCTTGAAGTCGCTTCCACCACGCAATGCTAGAGAAAGAGAATGCCCCTCAATATTAGCACTATTCTGATCAGTGAAAATTCCAAGCTTCACAGCACGATTAATATCGTTTTGAAGAAAACCGTAAGATGCGATCACGTTACCCCAAAATCGATCAACCCGATATGCCGCGTACGCGCTCATGGTTTGGTCGTCTTGTTTAAAATCTCCACCTGTAGAAAAATCTTGTGACTGGATGCCTGCGGTGAATGCTCCACCAAAAATAATTCCAGAAGCGGCGCGATAGTCAGCACCGAAAGTGCCTTGGAATGGATTTCCAGATTCCGTTGGGAAATATGAGTCAGTTTCTTTATTGGAGTATCCATAACCAGCCGAAGCCCATACGTTGATGCCTTTCTGACCACGATGCTGTCCGGAAAGCTCAACTTGTCGCTGAATGGTTGCGTTTCTGGCGAGACCGCTCTGAATCGGAGCTTCGGCAATCAATGAAATATTAGTTGGAGCAGTCAGCAAGCTATACATCAAATCAGTTTCAATCGTCTGCCCAGCAGTAGTCAAATGATGTGAGTCTGACCAAAGATGCGTCTGCTCGGCATCAGGAGACACAAGCTGAGCCGGTGAGCATATCAACGCGGAAGATGGACCGCACGCTCGATTCTTTGCGAGAACACTGTCTGGAGTAAATCCAAACTGTGTTGGATGCTGAGAGACATATTTCAGAACGCCTTCAATATCTACTGGAATAAAATTCACACCAGCGGCTTGTAGGCTCAATCGGACTTCAGAAGCATATGCTGCGGACTCGGCAATATTCGTCTGATTCGCTGGAGACACATAGCCATTTTCTTCCACAGTACGGGCGTACGAATACGGACTCAGGACCATGATATGCTGAGCACCGGCAGTATGTAACGAAATAATGCTTGAAGAGAGCGCATTTGATAACGAATGAATATACGCCGCGCGATCAAGGCCGTCTTGCGCATCGTGCCACGCGAGATCGTTACCGCCGATGCTGACCATATACAAGGCATTCGGGTTCGCATGGCCATTGACAGACGCTAGATGGTTCGTGACCTGAGCAGTAACTGGAACGTTGTTATAAAGACCATTTGCGAATCCGTTGTCTTGTGTTGTCGAGTACGTCTGCGCGGAGCCATTTGCATAGTTTGTTCCTCCGCCAGGCATCGTAACCGGAATTGCGGTAAGACCAAATTTTTGAGCAATCTGGATTGTATCCACAACTCCGGGGCCCATGAAAGTACCACTGCCGCCAGCCGCGACCGTCGCAGCAATAAGCGCATCAATTGCGCCGCCAGGTAAAAGTGGAGATCCGCCAGTCGGGCTGTAACGGAAATAACCACTATCCATAGTACTGTCACCAAAACCAATGAATTGATTGAATCCAGATGCACTAGCAGCACTTAGTGACGTAATGGAGGCTAAAGCTGCTATCAGGAACGTTTTTTTCGATTTTGGTCTCATGCTAGTTTTACTGAATTGTATATTGTAAAACCGGGTGTAAAACCGGGACGGAGCCCCATATTTTGTTTTTTTAATCAACTCGCTCCCTGTGCAATACGAAAACCGGGCTCCGTTCTCAGTTTTCAAAATTCAAGAAACAACAACTATATTGAGTCTCAATTTTATCGCCAACCATCTTTTCAAGAGTCTACAGATTTCCAATACATGGCAACCTAATATCCCTTTTTGATCTTTCCAGTCCATTACTAAATGAAACCCCTCAAGCTTGAGACCAGGGAAACAGAAAAACATCTGCTTCTTATCACGTCAAATATCTAGGAAATCTTTTTGTGGCAAAGCTAGCCCCCTGTTCTTTTGCATTATTAAGGTTTTGGTGGCCCTTTCTTGTTAGATTTCCTCGCCCCTGCATTCCTGAGTAGAGCCTCCATCTCGGGGTCCTTATGATGCAAGGGCCGGCGCAAGGCCAAACTCAGGGCCGTATCGCCGGAAGTACTTCGTGCATTTACATCTGCGCCGTTTGCTATCAGTGTTTTGACCATTTCAATGCTTGCACCGCTTGCCGCCATCAACAGAGCGGTGGAACCGTCCTTGGCTTTTGCGTTCACATCCGCGCCTTT
>CAITZN010000520.1 GCA_903896915.1 uncultured bacterium | reverse complement strand
TCGACCACGACAATGGCGTCGTCAACCAGGATACCGATGGAAAAGATCAGGGCAAAGAGGGTGATGCGATTCAGCGTGTAGCCGTAGAGATAGAACAGCAGCAAAGTCAGGGACAGCGTCGAGGGACTGGCCAGCATAACGATGATCGATTCCCGCCAGCCGAGGACAAAGAGGATCAAGAGGGCAACACCAAAGACCGCGATGCCCATGTGCAGCAGCAGTTCGTTGGATTTTTCTGCGGCGGTCTCCCCATAATCGCGGGTGACCGTCACCTCGATATCCGTGGGGATGAGGGAGCCCTTCAGGCTTTCGACCTTGTGCAGCACGGTCTCGACCACCTGGACGGCATTGGAACCTGGCCTTTTCGCCACCGAGAGCGTTACCGCAGCCTCGGGGTTGTTAGTGTTCAGAGCGCCGAAGAGAACGTAGGATTGTGGTTCCTCGGGGCCGTCGATCACCGTGGCAACCTCGTGCAGATAAACCGGCTTGCCGCCGTGCACACCAACCACGATCCGTCCCGCCTCCTCAGCCGAGGCAAGGAAGGTCCCCGTCTGCAGCAGCAGTTCGCTGTTTGTCGCCCTGAGTGTGCCGGAGTGCGACTGGCGGTTGGCTTGCTGCAATCGGGTGGTCAGGTCGGTCGGGCTTAAGCTTCGGGCTGCGAGCAGCAGCGGGTCGAACTGGACGCGCAGTTGTCGCCGTGTCCCGCCAATCAGTTTGGTCTCGGCGACTTCTCCAATGGACTTGATGGCATCGTCTACTTGAGCGGCAAGACGGCGCAGGGTGTAATGATCGTAGTTTTTAGAATGGAAGGTCAGGGCCAGGACGGGGACATCGTCAATGGTATGTGGCTTGACCAGAGGCTGGGAAACCCCGTGGGGGATGCGGTCAAAGTTGGTTTGCAGTTTCTGGTTGAGGCTGACGATTGCTTTCTCAAAATTCTCACCGACGTAGAAGCGGGCAATCAACAGGCACTGGCCCGGCATGGAGGTGGAGTAGATGTATTCGACGCCCGGCAGCTCATAGAGCAGTTTCTCCATGGGGATGGCCAGCCGCTGTTCCACTTCCTTGGCGGTGGCACCAGGCATGGCAACCATGACATCGATCATCGGCACCTTGATCTGCGGCTCTTCTTCCCGGGGCAGCATGTAGAGAGCGAGCAGGCCAAGCAGCAGCGAGGCAATCAAACCGATGGGGGTGAGTTTCGAACCGATAAAAGTTGCGGTCAAACGTCCGGCGAATCCGGGACTCGGGGAGGTTTGATTCTTCATGGCGTGATCTGCAGGAGCTGACCGTTGACAAGGGGCAGGCTACTGGTGGTGACCACCGTTTCGCCAGGGTTGAGGCCGCTGAGGATCTCGGTCTGACCATCGTGGGTCATGCCGGTACGGACCAGCCGCAGTCGGGCTTTATTTTCCTCTATCACAAAGACCCTGTCCATTTGCCCTGAAGGGACAATCGCAGGCGTCGGAATCAGCAGGGCCTTTTCTCCTTTTCTCGGCAGCAGCACCCGGGCGAACTGTCCTGTCCGCAGGTTCGGGTCAGGAGGTAGGTCAATAATGACCGGGGCGGTGCGGGAATTTGGATCGGTGGCAGGGGCTATTTCCGCCACGGTTCCTTTGGCGACGACCTCGGCTGAGGGAATTTTGACGATCAGGGTGTCGCCGGTGCGGATTTGGAGGACAAGACTTTCCGGAACCGCTGTCGCTACCTGCAGTTTCTTGTTGTTTTCAATCTGGAGGAGCACTGTGCCGGGAGTGGCGAGATCGCCGGTGTTTACGTTTTTTCGGGTGACAACCCCGTCGAACGGAGCGGTAATAGTGGCGTAGCTCAACATGGTTTTGGCCTCCCGGTATCCGGCTTGGGCAATGGCATGGAGATCGTGCATCGACTTGACGGTTTCAGAGGTGGCCGCATTTTTTTGCAGGAGATTCTGTTCCCGCTCCAGGTTACGTTTAGCCTGGGCCAGTTGGGCCTCCGCCTGATTAAGACGGGCCGAGATCTCCTCGGCACTGATGGCGACCAGGAGGTCTCCAGTTTTAACCGTAGAGCCGAGCACTACCGGCATCCGGGTAATTACTCCGGTGACCTTGGCAGCGATGGCCGCCCGCTCGGCGGCCTGCAGGGTGCCCACCACCTCGGTCAGGGCCGGGATTTCCTGTTCGCACACCACAGTCACCGAAACTGCAACCGGCGTGGTTGACTGCTGAGCGGTGAGTTTGGCCGCGAATGT
>CAITZN010000519.1 GCA_903896915.1 uncultured bacterium | reverse complement strand
CGGAACCGCGAACGTGAAAGACCGTCTCCCAGAATAACGGGAAATACCAGGAGGAGTCGCCTCCTACCTTGGTGAACTGAGCATCGCCGCCCAGCGGTCCACCCGCATACGAGGTAGTGATGCTGTTGCGCGAACCGGAGGTCGGCGAGAAAAGTTTGTCACGGGTGTCGCGGACCAGCGAAAGTTCTGCCTCACTGGTCAGGTGGATATCCTTAGATCGAAGGATGAGGTCAGACGCACCAACAGCGATATTAGACAGCTTGGTGTCGGAAATGGTGTATCCGTAGTAAATGCGCCACTCTTCAAAGAGAGGATGACCCAGGCGCAGGGTGGTACCGATGGCTTCCTTGGTGAAATTGTCATATTGACGCTGCCAGTCGAACAGATCAATGCTGCCGGAAACCTGGGAGTCGTAGAGCCGAGGGTTGGTGAAGTTCAGGTTGTAGCGGGTGGCCTTGCTACTGGTATTTGCTGCCAGGGATAGTTTGTTGCCGGTGCCGAAGATATTATTTTCGGAGATCTCGCCCATGAACAGAACATTTTCAGAAGATGAGTAGCCGGCACCGATACTGAATTGGCCGGTTGATTTTTCTTTAACGTCAACTACCACATCCATCTGATTTTCAACAGTTGAAGGTTTGGGTGTGACGGTGACCTCTTCGAAAAAGCCGAGTCTGTTCAATTTTTTGGTTGAGGTCTGGATGGCCTTGGAGTCAAAGCGGCCACCTTCTTCAACCTTGAGGTCACGGCGGATGACGTTGTCACGGGTGCGGTTATTGCCTTGGATTTCGACCCGATTGATGTAGGCCATCGCACCCTTTTCAGTTTGCAGCACGATGTTGACCAGTTTGCCGTCCTCGGACTTGTTGATTTTGGGACTAACCTCGGCAAATGCATATCCTTGTTCAGAGTACAGACTGGTGAGTTGGGTGACATCATCACGCAACACTTGTCTGTTGAAATATTCTTCTTTACTAATTTTGAGGGTGGTGAGCAGTTCTTCCTTATTTTTGATAAGATCGCCCTGGATGTCGATGGTGCCCACACGGTAGCGCGAACCTTCATCAATGGGGAAAGTAACAAACAGCGCATCTTCTTTCTGCTCGATGATCGGTTCAGCTACTTTGACCTCGATAAAACCGTGATTGAGATAGAAGGTAGTGATTCGTTCGGCGTCCTGTTTGATGACGTCTAGCTTTAGGACGCCGGCATCGGTGAGCCAGGACAACCACCATTTGTGGGTACTGGTCTGGATAGCATCCCTAAGATCGCCTTCGGAGTAACTGTTGTTTCCGGAAAAGCCGATCTTTGCGATAGTGATTTTTTTCCCTTCCTTAATAGCAAAGCTGACTTCGGCATTTGCTTCACTCGGGTAGCTGATAGTGGCGTTCACCGCGGTGTTGTAATAGCCTTTGGCCTTGTACATATCCTTAACTTTTTCAACGGCTTCGTTGATCTTGGTGGGGTTTAGGATAGAGTTGGCGGGTATGCTTGCAGCATCACGGACATCCTGCTCTTTTATCTCTTGAGCACCGGTAATGATGACTTTGCTGACGAGGGGTTTTTCTTTGACCCTGAAGACAACTTTTTTGCCGCTTTCGCTGTCGGTGGCTTCGATCTCAACATTGTCGAAATACCCCATGCCGAAGACAGCTTTAAGGTCTTGTCGTAAAATGGTTGGGTCGTAGAGGTCGCCTGGTTTGGTCGATATTTTCTGCAGGATCGCGCCGACATCGATACGTTCGTTACCTGCTGGGGCAATCGAAGCGACAGCGAGGCTTCGGTTGGAATAGGTCAGCATGGCAGAGACGATCTCCCCGGTTACCTTTTCCAGCCCTTTTATGGAATCTGCTTCCCGGAAGGCGGAATGCGGGTTTTTTGGTGCCAGGACATCAATGATAGTGCAGTCTACGCTGATACGGTCACCGAGTTTATTGACACTGCCGATGACGATATAATGAGCTTTGGCTGCTTCGGCGATTGAACTGAGTTTGGATGCCGGGGGTGGCCAGGCACCGTTATAATCGACTAATTTTTCGGCCTGGCTGCGGGGCATCATAGTCAATTTTTTGGCCGTGACCTCCTGTTCCAGCGCTTTGTCCACCTTGCTGGTGAGGCTGGAGGCGTCCGGAGCGTTGATCTTGAACGGTAAAAAAGTTGTGTTTTGTTCCAGCGCCAAGGAGGTGCCTGGGAGGAAAGCTATGCCGTTGAACAGCAAAGCACAAAGCAAAACCGGAAAGATCATGGGTATACGCCGGGTTCTTGATGTCGACAGCATAGGGAAGTTCCTATTGTAGAGTGTTCCTTTGGTAGGTTGAGCGCGTTAGTGCCATCACCTGCCGAAAGAGAGAATAAGCGGCAGCCTTGGGCAGCCGGTCGATCTACACATAAATTGGGAGTCATTATGACAGGTTTCGCTGTTTTTGCAAGGAATTCTGTCGAATTTCACAGCGTTTGCCTGGCAAACGATGGGTGGTTGTCAAACAACATTTTCCTGCTGCATCACTGAGAAGAGAATAAGTAGAGAATCGTCACCAATTATTTTTGAACATATCGTTCATCTAACAATTTTTCAACCGCATCATGCAGATTTCGGGCAAGCTCTTGTTTGTCGCCGGCTATACAGTGGCTGATGGGGATTGGCGGGCCGACGCGGATCGTAATTTTGCCACTTTTTGGCAATAGTTTTCCTTTTGGTAAGACTTCGTACGAGCCATTAAAGCCGATGGGGACAATAGGGACGCCGGCCTTAATGGCCAGCAGCACCGCTCCGGTTTTGAATTCATGCAAGAATCCGTCGGCACAGCGAGTTCCTTCGGGGAAGATGAGAACGGATGTGCCGGCAGCTATTTGCTTGGCTGCTTCGTCAAGACTTTTCAGTGCTTGGCGACCATGGGAACGGTCGATGGGGATATACCCGATCCGGTGCATGGCTTGACCGAGGACGGGTATGCTGAAAAGTTCTTTTTTTGCGATCCATCGAAAATTATGGGAAAAATAACCCTGAAAAGAAAAAATGTCATATTGGCTGCAGTGATTGCCAACGAAGATATAGGTCTGCTGTGGATCAATATTGTCGATGCCTTCCACGGTCACCCGTACACCAGCCAGCCGGCAGAGTATCCTGCCCCAGTAGCGGGGGAATATCTGTGCCTTGGTTTGCGATTTTCGACCCCACGATAGGTCGATCAGGGAGAAGGTCGAAACAAAAAAAGTCAGTATCGGCGTAAGTGCTAACGTGATCATGCCTCGGATTGTTTGTAGCGGTGCCATGAAATGGTTTCCTTGATGAGCGGATGCGGTTTCCGGCTGATTGTACCGCAAAATCCTCTTAGCAGCTTTCACCCTGACCCAATCAAGGGTGGGCACTGTTGGGATATGGCGCAGGCGAGGAGCATAGTGCAAAAAAAGATAGAGGTTTCATAGCAGGACGACAATAGAAGCGCAAGGAATTCTCTTGAGGAGGCCAGCATCGTGGCGGCCTTGTGCTGCCAGTGCGGCATGATTGACGGAAAGGTTACAATCGAATATATTTTGCTATCATTTTCTTGTTTTGTTTTACATATGGTGGGGCCGCTGTGCCCCGTTATTTTCGTATATGTCTTCTTCTTAAGGAGTCTGTTTTGGCTGAAGATATTATTTCCATCAAAGTTGATGGCGTTTTGAATGTGCCGGCTACCCCGGTTATTCCTTTTATAGAAGGCGATGGTATTGGCCCGGATATTTGGGCAGCGGCCCGGAAGGTGTTAGATGCCGCAGTGGCCAGAAGCTATGGTGGAGCTCGCAAAATAGAATGGTTGGAGATCCTGGCCGGTGAAAAGGCGTTTAAGGCGACCGGCGAGTGGCTTCCGCAGGAGACGATTGATGCCTTGAGAAAATATATAGTCAGCATCAAGGGGCCCCTGACAACACCGGTCG
>CAITZN010000518.1 GCA_903896915.1 uncultured bacterium | reverse complement strand
TTTTCGAGACCGTCCCGTTCAACCGCTCCGGCACTCCTCCACGGCAGCATATTGATACTGTGTTCTCGGCGGAACGTCAATAGTTCCATCGAGATGTTGACTTTGTAATTTCCTGTGGTTAAACAACAAGCTCTGTCACTTTTACGAAGGAACGACTATGCATATCCCTAAATTGCAATCAACACTATTTGGTTATCTTGTTCTTTTTTCCACGCTCCTCTTTTTGAACGGCTGTGCTGGGATGTCTGGGCTGAAGGAAGATCCCAAAATTTCCGTCGCCGATATTCAGATTCAGGATATTAAGGCGCTGGAAGGAGTTTTTCTGATTAAGTTACGGGTGATTAACCCCAACGATGTTCCCCTCGACCTGCATGCCGTCAACTGTGATCTGGAAATTGACGGCCGTCATTTCGCCAGCGGTATCGCCGACAGCAAGCTGAGTGTTCCGGCCCGCGACACCCTGCTCATTCCGGTTACCGTGTATGCCTCGGTGCTCGACATCATTGCCTCGGTGGTCGACCTGATGCACACCGCAGATACGACAACATCGAAAGGGAAACAACTGGCCTATACCCTGCGGGGAACTGTTGGCGTGAGCACACGTGGGTTTCAGAAAGAAGTACCTTTCAAATCCACGGGAGAACTCTCTCTCAAGGGGTTAGGGCTCCCCCGGTAAACCACCTTGCTGTTGTATTATTCTCTCTTTTGTGACGGTTTCGTGTTTGCTGTCACCTCTGTCCCACCCGCTCGCCCATGTCTTGCAGGGCGCTTCCGTCCGGTACCTCCAATGTGGCCGCTCCGGCTTGATTCCCTGTCTCCGGTCATTATTGTATTGACAGGAAAAACCTGTGAAATAGAGTAAAAGCCTTTTTATTAACGGGATCAGCAGAGGATACGACATGCTCACGAAACAACAGGGAGAAATACTCCTACGTTTGGCGAGGCAACAGATAGAAGATCATCTGGGCGGCGAAACCAGCGCCACGGTGCCGGCGGACGAGCTTAATGATCCGGCTTTTCTCGAGAAAAGAGGGGTGTTCGTCACCCTGCACAAACGGCGCGACCTGCGGGGGTGCATCGGCAGTCTTGTTGCCATGGAGAGTATATGCGATGGCATAAGGCGCAATAGCCTCAGTGCAGCGTTCCATGATTCCCGGTTTACGCCGCTGACAGCAGCCGAGTTGCCGGATCTCCACGTCGAGATTTCTGTCCTGACCGATCCGCAGTCGCTGATCTACGCAACCGCAGACGAATTGACCAGACGCTTGCGGCCTGGGATTGACGGTGTCATCCTCAAGGGGTCGGGGAATGCGAGTGCCACCTTTTTACCGCAGGTGTGGCAACAGCTGCCGACCCCCGAGCAGTTTCTCGGGCATCTCTGTCGCAAGGCTGGTCTAGCAGACGGAGCCTGGCGTTCTGGGACGCTGCAGATTTTTATCTACCAGGTGCAATCCTTTGAGGAACCCCGCTAAGGTGGGAAGACGATCATGAAAGAACTGTTTTTACCACCGGCACTCTCCTGCGAAATCGGCGAGATTTATGCCTCCATGGCCTTGGATTATGATCAGGTCGCCGGAGCGATTTCCCTAACCTGTCAGGGGTGTCCGGACAATTGCTGCGATTCCTATTTCCTCCATCATACGTACAGCGAATGGGCTTACCTGTGGGAGGGTATCCGCGCTCTGGACGATGTCCGCTTGGATCGCATCATCCAACGAGCCAAGGAATATGTAGAGCAAAGCCGTGTCCAGCTTGCCCGGGGGGAGCGGCCTCAGGTGATGTGTCCGCTCAACGATCAAGGACTCTGCGGACTCTACACGCACCGGCTGATGATCTGTCGGACCCATGGCGTCCCGGCGACTCTGACCCGCCCGGACGGCCAGCATCTCCGCTTTCCCGGATGTTTCCGCTGTCAGGAGGTGGTTAACGCCTCTTATGCCGTGGAGACCGATGCTCCGGCCATGGACCGGACCATCCTTTATCAGCGGCTGGCGCAACTCGAGACCCGATTTCTCGGCGATCGTCGGGGCCTTTTGCCCAAAATCAAGCTGACTATCGCAGAGATGATCGTGAATGGTCCGCCCAAGGATATCAAAACCAATCGGGAGTAATTCCCTCTCACCTATAGAATTATGGATACCATCGTACACCAAGCACACCAAACGATCCTCACGGGTGGGCAGATAGACCGGCAAACTGCGCTGCAACTGCTCGACGGCGATCAGCAGGAACTCTACCGGGCAGCAGACGCCATCCGCAGCTATTTTCTGGGCAACCACTTCGATCTCTGCTCGATTATCAACGCCAAGAGCGGCAACTGCACAGAAAATTGCCGGTTCTGCGCCCAGTCGGCCCGGCACCATACCGGCATCGATACCTACAAGGTTATCCCCGAAGAGGAGGCTCTGACCCAGGCCAAGGATAACGATGACTTCGGCGTTCACCGGCTTTCCCTGGTGACCAGCGGCCGTAGCCTCTCTGCGACCTCGGTGGCCGAATTGACAGAGCTCTACCAGCAGATGGCGGCAACTACCTCGCTCTTGTTCTGCGCCTCCGCCGGACTTTTGGACGAGGAGATTGCCGACGGCCTCTATGCGGCCGGGGTCCGCCGGTATCACTGCAATCTGGAAGCAAGCAAAGGTTTTTTCCCAAAAGTCTGCACCACCCATACCTGGGAGGAAAAGGTCGAGACTCTGGAGCTGGCCCGCCGGGCCGGGATGTCGCTCTGCTCGGGCGGCATTATCGGTATGGGCGAATCCATGGAGGACCGCATCGACATGGCCTTTGAGCTGCGTGAATTGGCCGTCAAATCAATCCCGGTCAACATCCTCACCCCTATTGCCGGCACGCCGCTGGCCGAGCTCACCCCCCTGACCCTTGCTGAAGTTCTGACCACGGTGGCCCTGTTCCGGTTCATCAACCCGGATGCGGTAATCCGTATGGCCGGAGGCCGGCAGCAACTGGGCGAGGCGCAGTATCAATGTTTTGCCGCTGGCGCCAATGGGGCCATTGTCGGTAACTTTCTCACCACCGACGGCACCGGCATCGCTGGGGATCTCCACCACCTCGCCGCCATGGGCTTCACCTTTGAGCGGCCCTAACCCCATGCAGACCGAAGAACTGCTCCAGTTCGACCGGGAACATCTCTGGCACCCCTACACCTCCACGACCAAGCCGCTACCCGTTTATCCGGTGGCTTCGGCCTCGGGTGTGCGGATCAGGCTGGCGGATGGCCGGGAATTGATCGACGGTATGTCGTCCTGGTGGTGCGCTATCCACGGCTATGGTCATCCGGTGCTTGACCGGGCGTTGCAGGAGCAGGTGGGGCGGATGTCGCATGTCATGTTCGGCGGCCTCACCCATGCTCCGGCGGTTGAGTTGGCCCGGCTCCTGGTGCAGATGAGCCCCGACCCGCTTGATAAAGTCTTTCTCTGCGATTCCGGCTCGGTGAGCGTGGAGGTGGCCTTGAAGATGGCGCTCCAGTTCTGGCAGGCGTCGGGACAACCGGCAAAACACCGTGTCGTGACCGTCCGCGGCGGCTACCATGGCGACACCTTCCACGCCATGTCGGTCTGCGACCCGGTCACCGGCATGCATTCCCTGTTTGAGCATTCCCTGCCACAACAGCTCTTCGCCCCTCGGCCGCGCTGCCGTTTCGACGGCAGCTGGGACGGGCAGGAATTGGCGGCAATGGAACAGCTGCTTGCCACCCGGCACCAGGAGGTGGCGGCCGTCATTATTGAGCCGATTGTCCAGGGTGCCGGCGGCATGTGGTTTTATCATGCCAAATATCTGCGCGGTTTGCGGCAACTCTGCGACCGTTACGGGGTCCTGCTGATTTTTGATGAGATAGCGACCGGCTTTGGCCGTACCGGTACGCTCTTTGCCGCAGAACATGCCGGGGTGGCCCCGGATATCATGTGCGTGGGCAAGGCGATTACCGGCGGTTATCTGTCCCTGGCAGCGACCCTGGCCACCATCGAGGTGGCCACCACCATCTCCAACAATCCGCCCGGGGTGTTCATGCATGGTCCGACCTTCATGGGCAACCCGCTTGCCTGCCATGTCGCCTGTGCCTCGATCCGGCTGCTGCTGGACAGTCCCTGGCAGGAGCGGGTGACCGCCATTGGCCGTCAGTTGGCCGTGGAGCTGGAGCCAGCCCGGACCTTGCCGACCGTGGCCGATGTCCGGGTGCTGGGGGCTATAGGGGTGATCGAGACCAAAGAGCCGGTTGACATGGCGGTGCTCCAGCATTTTTTTGTGGAACAAGGCGTCTGGATTCGCCCCTTTGGCCGCTTGCTCTATCTCATGCCGCCGTTCATCATTGAGCCGGACGACCTGTCCAGCTTGACAGCGGCGCTGGTTAGGGCGGCAGGCTCCATACACTTTCCTTAGTCCTTCTTGACCGTTTTGTGATGCCAAGGGGCGCGGTTAACCACTGATATACCATCTCTAAAAGAGCTATCTGATGAAACGGGAACTGATCAATAAAAGCATACTGCTGGTTCTGGTACTGTTAATCTCGGTCCTTTTCCTCAATATGATCCGGCAGTTTCTCATGCCGATGTTCATGGCCGGCCTGTTCTCAGCCATGCTCAGTCCGGTTCATCGTCGGTTGACGGCCAAGATCGGAGGCCGGGAGAATCTTGCCTCACTACTGGTCATCATCGCTATTATCTTCCTGGTGCTGGCGCCGCTCTCGATCTTGATCGGGGTGGTGGTCGGTCAGGCAATCAGCGTCAGCCAATCGGTCACTCCGTGGGTTCAGGCTTTTATCCATGAACCGACCGCGATTACGGCCTATATGGAGAAATTTCCTTATTACCACGAAATTCTTCCCTACCGTGCGGTCATCATCGAAAAGGCTGGTATGGTGGTTGGCAACATTTCCTCGTTTCTCATCAACAGCCTCTCCTCGGTGACCAAACTCACGGTGAATGCCGTGTTCAGCAGTGTCATCATGCTCTACGTCATGTTTTATTTCCTCACCATGGGCAAGGTGCTGCTCACCAAAATCCTCTATTTCCTGCCCTTGCAAGACCGTGATGAACAACTGCTGTTGCGGCGCTTCACCTCGGTAACGGCAGCAACCCTGAAAGGGACGCTGATTATCGGCGCCACCCAGGGGGTTATCTGCGGCCTGGCCTTTGCCTTGGCCGGTATTCAGGGGCCGGTGTTCTGGGGAACCATCATGGCGGTGCTGTCGATCATTCCCGTTGTTGGATCGGCGATTGTCTGGCTACCTGCCTTGGTCATCCTGGCCCTGCAGGGAGATTTTGTAGGCGTGGGTATCCTGGCGGTGCTCTGCGGCGCTATCGTCGGCAATCTCGATAATGTCCTGCGCCCGCGTCTGGTTGGCAAAGACACCGAGATGCACGATCTGTTCGTTTTTTTTGGCACCCTGGGTGGCATTAGCATGTTTGGCATGCTGGGGATTATCCTCGGCCCGATCATCGCGGCTCTGTTCATCACCATCTGGGAAATTTACGGCAAGGCTTTTGAGGCCTACCTGCCCGATGTCGGCCCTCTCTTTAATTCTGGTAAAAAGGAGGCCTCCACACTGGAGCCCCTGCTGCCCATCACTGAAGAGCGGGAAAAAGAAGAGAGCGGCCCTCCACCCCTCGCTTGAGCGAGGTGACCTAGATGGAAAAGTTGCCGACAGAAGAGACAACATGACCCCCTGATTGAGTATCCGAACGTAAAATATGTGTGGAGGAATGCTATGAGTGAAGAAATTCGAGTGAAGAATACGGGGTTGCGAGGTGTCACTGTCGCCGATTCCGCGATCAGTTTTATTGACGGCGAAAAAGGGGTGTTGATATATCGCGGTTATCGTATTGAAGACCTGGCCGACAGATCCTCCTACATGGAAACGGCCTATCTGCTGCTGTTCGGTGTGTTGCCAACCAGC
>CAITZN010000517.1 GCA_903896915.1 uncultured bacterium | reverse complement strand
GTTTTCCGTAATCGCTTTGTGAAAGAAGCAGTTGTGGATGCCGCAGGTCGCTGGACAGAACGGTAAGCCGGGGATTGTCAAGCATGGTCTGGCCGGCATCATTTCCGAAGTATCCCGAGAGCACCCGTGCAAGTCGGGCGCGTCCTTCAAGGTTCTCTTTGCTGCGCACTGACACGGTTACATGAATCAAGTTGTCGGCAAGAAGTTCTCGCAGGAGGTAACTTCCAAGATAACCGGTTGCGCCAGTAAGAAGTACGTGACGGCGGGGGCGTTGTCGAATAAGATCACGATTCCGTTCGGAGCGCATCCTTGCTTCATAGAGTGCCCGCTGCGCCTGCAGGGCATTTTCGCGTTCATGCTCCGCATCTTGCTGAATGGAGTCAGAGTTGCTGTATTGCGTGCAGAGTCTTCCGAGCAGTTCCCGCAGATGATCAGGACGGGGATGGCAGAAAAGGGCGAAATCAGATAATACGGGATGCTCGTACAGGTTGTTGACTTTGCAGTCAAACTCCCGACCGAGACGGTTTATAACAGCGATGGCGTTCAGACTGTCACCGCCGAGCTCAAAGAAATGATCTTCGCGGGCGGGAAGCGGTTTCTTGAGCTGTTCAGACCATACGTGCGAAATCCTTTTTTCAATAGTGTTCTGCGGCGGTGTTCGCAGTGCATAACCGTTTGTATCAGCTATGGCTTGAGTCGGAGAGCTTTCGGTTTCATCAAGAGTTTTAAGCAGTGTCTGACGATCTATTTTGCCTGCCGCCGTGAGCGGTATGGCCGCGAGGCTGACTATGGATGCTGGAACCATATAGGAAGGAAGTGTTGCCGACAGATAGGAGACCCACTCACCATACTCCGGCATTGCTGTTCCGGCAGCCATGGTGACGAATGAACGGAGAATCTGGCTTTGGTCCGGTCGCGTTTCAACGATGGCAACCGCCTGTTGTATGCCCGGCCAGGATGCAAGGCGATGCTCAATCTCGCCGAGTTCGACACGCTGGCCGCGCAATTTTACCTGGGTATCCGATCTGCCGAGAATTTGAAGGTCACCTGTCCGGAGCCATCGTCCGAAATCACCGGTTCTGTAAAGTCTTTCTCCGTTTATATATACGAATGCCGCAGCAGTCAGATCCGGTCGATTCAGGTAGCCAATGGCCACGCCCGTGCCCCCAACCCGGATTTCACCCGTGACACCCGGTGGAGAGGGCTTGCCGTTTTCATCGACGATATAAACTGTGGTGTTGGACAGAGGACGACCGGCGTGGATCTGCTCTGCATCATGAAGAATTTGGCCGACTGAAGTAGCCGCAGTATTTTCGGTGGGACCATAACCATTCATGTATGAAAGCCTTGCCGCGTAGTAGCGGAAATCATCGGTAACAGGCGGTTCTCCGACTGTCATGATCAACCGCAGACCAGGAAAATCTGCCTGTTCAAAGAGGCGAAGATAGGATGGTGACATCGTGGCGATGGTGACACCCCGGCGACGGATCAGCCTCTGCATACCGGAGATGTCATTCATCTCTTCGCGCGTGACAGGGACCAGGGCCGCACCGGCGGACCATGTTATGGCCAGATCGCTGATCCACAAGTCGAATGATGGAGAAGAGATCTGCATTACCCGGTCATCATTTCGAAGACCAAAAATTTCACATTCCCCCAGACCGAGATTAAGTAGCCCTTTATGGGAGAGTACGACCCCCTTGGGAAGACCCGTGGAACCTGATGTATAGATGATATAGGCCGGATCGTCAGGGGTGATTGCGCTATTGATAACCGGTGAATCGAGCGTCTCGGTGAGTAGCTCTTCAGGGCGCAGGATGATGAGGTTATCACTGCAGAGCTGAGATGGAACGACCAGAGCGTCCAGCGCAATGATGTTGCGAAGGGCACTGTCCCTGACCATGAATGCAAGCCGTTCAGCAGGCAGATCGGCTGTCAGTGGAAGATAGCATGCGCCTGCTTTCCAGATAGCAAGGACTGTTTCAGGAAGTGAGGTTGAGCGTTCCGTCAGAAC
>CAITZN010000516.1 GCA_903896915.1 uncultured bacterium | reverse complement strand
TTCAAGGGCAACAAGCGAGCCGGTTACCAGGCGGCCTGCGACGCTTTGTTCCGTTTGATCGGCAACGGCGATACCACTGGCATCTCTAAATATTCTCTCAATATCCTCGGCGATTTCAATCTGGCTGGCGAGATCTGGATGATCCGCGACTATTACCAGAAAATGGGGATCGAGGTAGTGGCCAACATTACCGGCGATGGCCGGGTGGCTGATATCGAACGTGCTCATGGCGCGGCCCTTAATGTGGTCCAGTGTTCCGGTTCAACAATGCAGCTTGCCAATATGATGGAGGAAAAATACGGCATCCCTTCGCTCCGCGTCTCCTACTTCGGCATCGAGGATATGGCCGAGGCGCTTTACGACATTGCCCGTTTCTTCAAGGACCCGGAGATGATGGAGCGAACCAAGAAGATCGTCGAAAAAGAGGTCAAACAATTGGCGGTCGATCTCGAACCCTACCGCAAGGCACTAGCAGGCAAGAAGGCGGCCATCTATGTCGGTGGCTCATTCAAGGCCTTTTCCCTGGTCAAAGCTTTCCGTCTCATCGACATGCAGGTGGTGATGGTAGGTTCCCAGACCGGGACCAAAGAAGACTATGAGGAACTGGCCGCGATAACTGATCCCGGCACCATTATTGTTGATGACTCCAATCCCCTGGAGCTGACCTCCTTTCTCACCGAAAAAGAGGTGGATATATTCGTCGGCGGAGTCAAAGAAAGGCCGATTGCCTACAAACTAGGCATCGGGTTCTGCGATCACAATCACGAACGTAAGGAGGCTCTGGCCGGATTCGAAGGCATGCTCAATTTCGCAAGGGAGGTTTATTCCTCGGTGATGAGCCCAGTCTGGCAATTCGTGCCCCGCAAGAAAAAAATCGGTCCGACCAGGTAACCCAGCCAGCGTACAACAAGGAGACGACCATGAGCAAAAATCCGCCGAAAATCAAAAAGCCCAATAGACCCAATTACCTCTCAACCACCAATGCCTGCAAGCTTTGCAAACCCCTGGGTGCCTGCCTCGCCTTTAAAGGTATTGAAGGCGCCGTGCCCTATTTGCATGGTTCCCAGGGTTGTGCCACCTACATGCGGCGCTACATCATCAGCCATTACAACGAGCCTATCGACATCGCCTCCTCCTCGCTTTCCGAAAAGCATGCGGTGTACGGCGGAGGTCCCAACCTCAAACTCGGCCTGACCAATGTAGCCAGCAAATACCGTCCGGCGCTAATCGGTATTGCCACCACCTGCCTGACCGAAACGATCGGTGATGATGTCAAGATGTACCTGCGGGAATATGCCGAGGACACCAAGGGCTCTATTGGCTTACCGACTATGGTCAATGTTTCCACTCCGAGCTACTCGGGTACGCACATGGAGGGTTTTCATGCTGCAATCCGTGAGGTGATAGATCTGATGAGTGGAGGAGGTCCGCGGAACAAGACCGTCAACCTCCTGCCCGGTTTCGTCAGTTCGGCCGATTACCGGCTGCTCCTTGAGATCATGGCTGGTTTTAACTTGAGCTGCACCATGCTGCCCGATCTTTCTGAAACTATGGATGGCCCGGCCCTGCTGGAATACGAAAAAATCCAGGGTGGCGGCACACCGCTGCAAGCGATCAAGTCAATGGGGCGGTCCCAGGCAACCATTGAATTCGGAGCGACGCTGGGTGCGTTTCAGTCCGGCGGTGATATCCTTCATGAAAAATTCAGCATCGCTCGCCACCGGTTAGGCATGCCTATCGGTATCAAGGAGACGGACCGATTTTTTAGCCTTCTTGAGACCTTGAGCGGCCGATTGACTCCTGAGAAATATGGAAAAGAACGGGGTCGCCTGATCGATGCCTATGTTGACGGCCATAAATACATTTTCGGCAAACGCGCCATCATCTACGGCGAAGAGGATCTGGTTGTGGGCCTGTGTTCATTCCTTACCGAGATCGGTATTCAGCCGGTACTCTGCGCCTCGGGCGGTACTTCCGGTCGGTTGCAGGCAGCCATTGCCGCTGTTACCGGTGACACCCTGCTGGAGCAGCCTCAGGTGCATGAAGGTATGGATTTCTTCGAGATCAGCGAAATGGCTGAATCCCTGCGGCCGGATCTGATCATTGGTCACTCCAAGGGCTATCCCCTGGCGCGAAAACTCGATATCCCCCTGATCCGAGTGGGGTTTCCCATCCATGACCGTGTCGGTGGCCAGCGGATTCTCCATCTTGGCTATGAAGGCGCACAACAGCTGTTTGACACCATCACAAATGCAGTGATCTGTAAAAAACAGGCTGATAGCCCGGTTGGTTATTCCTACATGTAATTCCAATGTCTAAATCAAACGGTAACTTTGTCGGCTACGCTGTGCGGCTCCTCTACGTACTACTTGTACGGTCTCGTCGCTGCTCGCTTGCCTTCGCGTTCTCATTTTGATTTAGAAATTGGAAGATGACGTTTTCCCATAAAGAAAGGAGTCCGTTATGCTTAACGAAAGCGATTTCAATAGACATCCCTGTTTCAACGCAGAGGCCAAAGGATCCTATGGCCGGGTTCATCTGCCGGTTGCCCCGAAATGCAATATCCAGTGCAACTACTGCAATCGTAAATATGATTGCGTCAATGAATCCCGCCCTGGGGTCACCAGCACAATTCTGAGCCCCGATCAGGCTTTGGTCTATATGGGCAAGGTCCTGGAAAAAGAGCCGCGCATCTCGGTGGCAGGTATTGCCGGCCCTGGCGACCCCTTTGCCAATGCCGACGAGACCCTGGAGACTATGCGCCTGATCAAAAAGAACTACCCGGACACGCTGCTCTGTCTCTCTTCCAACGGCATGCAGGTCGCCCCCCATGTTCCGGAACTGGCGGAGATCGGGGTAACGCATGTGACCATCACCGTTAATGCGGTTGATCCGCAGATTTCGCAACATATCTACGCCTGGGTTCGCGACGGCAACATCATTTATCGTGGGATCCAGGGGGCGGAGTTGTTGCTCGCCCGCCAGATTGAAGCTATCAAGCTTTTGAAAAAGTACGGCATCACCGTCAAGATCAATACTATCGTCATCCCTGGCATCAACGATCATCATGTTGAAGCCGTTGCTGCGGCCATGAAAGCGCTAGGGGTCGATCTGCTCAACTGTATGGCCATGTTCCCCAATGCCGGCACCGCCTTTGAGGATATCGGCGAGCCAGGTAAAGAGGATATGGAGCGGCTCCGCAATAAAGCTGAACAATATTTGCCGCAGATGCGGCACTGCACCCGCTGCCGGGCGGATGCAGTAGGCTTGCTGGGTGAGGATCGGACCGATGAGCTGCGCGGTTGTCTCAGTGCCTGTGCCAAGCTGCCGCAACCGACAGAGGTGGTGCGGCCCTATGTTGCGGTGGTTACTTTGGAGGGTGTGCTGGTGAATCAACATCTGGGCGAGGCGACCCGGTTTCAGATATGGGGTGAGGATGGCCTTGGTGGTTACCATTGCATTGAAGAACGCAAAGCGCCCCCTCCAGGAGGAGGCAGTCAGCGGTGGTTCAATATTAGCCGTATTCTGGCCGATTGCCGGGCGATTTTGGTCAACGATTTGGGTGATTCCCCCAAGGAGATGCTTAAAAAACGAGGCATTCAGCCAATAACCATGACCGGTTTTATCGAGCGGGGCCTTGAGGCGGTTTATACCGGCAAGGGTGTCAACAGCCTCCAGGGGCGGATGCGCAAATGCTCCACCAAAGGTGCCTGTGTTGGTGGTGGCAACGGCTGCGGTTGATCAAATAATTTCGGGCGATTCCCCTTGTACTGAGAGGGGAATCGCTATTTCTCCGGTGTCAGTTGATCCAATAGACGCTCCTAGTCCTTGGCAAAGCGACGCCGGAAATGTCTGTTTGCCCACTGCATGGCGTCATCGACATAGGAGAAAACAACCGGGATAACCAGAAGACTCAGAAAGGTAGAGGTCATCAAACCGGAAATTACCACGATCGCCATGGGAGCGCGAAAACTTGGATCATTCCCCATACCCAAGGCGATCGGGAACATGCCGGCGGCCATAGCGATCGTCGTCATCACAATCGGTCGAGCCCTCTTGCGGCAGGCATCCAGCAGGGCGTCCCAACGGTTCATGTCGTGATCGCGGCGTGCCATGATTACGTATTCCACCAAAAGGATCGAGTTTTTAGTGGCGATACCCATCAGCATGATCAGGCCGATCATCGCCGGCATTGACAGAGTGGTTCTGGTCAAAAACAGGCCGATGAAGGCGCCGGGAATCGAAAGGACAAGCGCTGCCAGGATGGAGACCGGTTGAACGAAATCCTTGAACAGTAAAACCAGAACAATGTAGATGCATAACACGCCGGTCGACATAGCCAGACCGAAACCGGCAAACAGTTCGGCCATCACCTCGGCATCGCCGACCGGGGCTTGGTTCACGCCAGCAGGTCGATGTTTGAGGGTCGGCAGGTTCAGTACCTTTTTCTCGATGTCGCCCATGGGCATGCCATTAAGCTCTATATCGAAAATGATATTCCGCAGCCGGTCGTATCGGTCGATTTTGGCGGGACCGCTGGCCAGGGTCAGTTGGGCGACATTGCCCAGCATCACCGGGCCATGCGCACCGGGGACAGCCAGACGGGACAGCAGCTCGATATTCTGCCGGGCGTCGGCACGCAATTTAACCACGATCGGCACCTGGCGCAGGGAAAGATTAAGTTTAGCCAGCCCTTGGTCATAATCCCCGGCAGTGGCGATGCGCAGGGTGTCGGCGATAGCCGCCGATGAGACACCCAGGTCGGCGGCTCGGCTAAAATCCGGGCGAACAGTGAGTTCCGGGCGTACCAGGCTCGATGTCGAGTTAACATTGCCGATTTCAGGGATTGAGCGGAGTTCACGTTCCACTTCCCTAGCATAGGCCATCAGGACCTGGCCATCTTCGCTGGCGAGAACCAGTTGATAGTTCTT
The DNA here is from genome assembly GCA_903896915.1 of uncultured bacterium. Classification (GTDB taxonomy): domain Bacteria; phylum Desulfobacterota; class Desulfobulbia; order Desulfobulbales; family Desulfobulbaceae; genus Desulfobulbus. The sequence continues at coordinate 9,540 of CAITZN010000516.1, read as the reverse complement.
GCCGCCGCCTTCCATGCCGACCTTGACACGGGCACCGGGCAGCGTTTCGGCCGCCTGGCGCAATTGCGCCTCGATTGCTTGTTTGTTCGTTCCAGAGCGTTGGTGGCGGGGGGTGAGGTTAATTGTCAGGGTTGCCTTGCGCGCCTCGACAGCTCCCTGCATGGCAAATGGATCACCGCCGGAATTCCCACCTCCTACCGCCGTATAGATCATTTTAACATGTTTATTGCTTTGAATAGCTAAGCGGGCCTGCTCTGCCAGCGCCAGGGTCTGCTGGAAGGTGCTGCCAGGGGGTAACTCAATGGAGAGCATTGTTTGGGATGTGTCGTCGGGAGGCATGAACCCGGTAGGCAGGGCACTGGCCAACACAAAGGAACCGGCAAAAAACACCAGTACCGCCAGAGAAGTATATAAACGATGCTTGAGGCACCAGACGGCCCACCGGGTGTAATGGACCAGCCACCCGGGCTCCTGGTGAGCTTTGACTAAGGGTTTAAACAGGTAGGCTGACATCATCGGCGTGAGCATCCGGGCCACCACTAAGGAGAAGAACACGGCAATAGAGGCGGTCCAGCCGAATTGAACGAAAAATTTACCGACAATCCCGCTCATGAAAGCAGTGGGCAGGAAGACGGCGACAAGCGAAAAGGTTGTGGCAACGACTGCCAAACCGATCTCGTCGGCGGCTTCCATCGCCGCCTGATACGGTGTTTTTCCCATGCGGAGGTGGCGCATGATGTTTTCGACTTCCACGATGGCATCATCGACCAGAATGCCGACCACCAGCGACAGGCTCAGCAAGGTGACCACATTAATCGTGAACCCCAGGAGGTACATGACCGCAAAGGTGGGGATTATCGAGAGCGGCAGCGCCGTGGCCGAAACGACGGTTGCCCGCCAGTTACGCAGGAAGCACCAGACGACGATGACCGCAAGAATGGCTCCTTCATAAAGCAAGAGCATGGAGCCTTCGTAGTTTTCCTGAATCGGATCGACAAAATTAAAGGCCTCGGCAACAGCAATTTCAGGATGTTTGGTCTGGAGTTTTTTGATCTCGGCGCGGACCCCGGCGGCAACGTCCACCTCGCCCGCACCTTTGCTCCGAGTTATTTCAAAACCTACGACCGGTTTACCGTTCAGAAGCGCTGCGGAACGTTGTTCCGCAACCGTATCTTTGACCGTGGCAATCTGGTTGAGCCTGAGGTGGCGGCCATCGGCAAGTGTGATTTCCATATTGGCCAGTTCTTCGGCCGTCCGCACGGTGGCGATCATCCGAATCGACTGTTCCACTCCACCTACTTCGGCCCGCCCCCCTGGAGCCTCCTGTTCTGCTAACCGCAATTGCCGGGAGACATCGGCAACCGTCGCATTCAGGGCCAGCAGCCGGTCAGGATCGATCTCAACCAGCACCTCACGGGTCACCCCTCCAACTCGACTGACCGCACCCACCCCTGACACGGAAAGCATTTCTTTGGTCACGGTATTGTCAACAAACCATGACAAGGCTTCGGCATCCATACGGTCGGAGGCGACGGTGTAGGTGAGGATCGGCATCCCGGCAATATCCATCTTGGAGATGACTGGGTCGCGTAAATCGCTGGGCAGGTCGGCACGGATACGCGAAACCGCATCCCTCACGTCGTTGACCGCCTCAGAGGTGACTTTTTCTAAGCGGAATTCGACCATTACCGAGGCGCTCCCGTCCTGCACCTTGGTATAGATATGTTTGACCCCTTGCAGCGTGGCCACCGAGTTTTCGATTTTACGCGCAATGTCCATTTCCATTTGCGCCGGAGAGGCGCCGGGAAGGGTGGCTATCACCGTAACGGTGGGCAGGTCGATATCAGGGTAGTTCTGGATTTTCATGGCCCTGAAACTCATCAGGCCCATGATGGTGAGAAGTACAAACAATAAAATGGAAGGGATCGGATTCTTAATCGACCAGGAAGAGACGTTCATTGTCCTGGCCTCGAGGAGACTGCGGGAAGATCAACCACTCGGACCGTGTCGCCGTCGGCCAGGAATGCCGCCCCGGTAGCCGCTACCTTCGCTTGCTGATGCAAACCGTCGGTAATCTCAATCTGGTCATCGAGACGACGACCGACACCTACCTTGATTTGTGTAACCTTATTATCGGGCCCAATCTGATAGACGTAATTGAAACCTTCGCGTTGGACGATTGCACTCTGCGGGAGTGTCATTACAGTGGTTTTGCCGAGTTCGAAATCACCGCGGGCGAACATGCCGGCTTTCAGACCCTTATCCGAGGGAACGTCGACGTAAACGATGGCCATCCGAGTCCGCGGATCAACTGTCGGCGCCACCATTCGGACCACCCCTTTTGCCTCGATTCCGCCGGGTGCGGTAAGGGTTACCTGCTGGCCAACCTGTAGACGCGGTAGCTCGGCGGTTGTTACTTGAGCGCGCCATTCCAGCCGGTTGTGACGGATTAGGCGAAAAAGTTCCTGGCCTGAAGATACCACCGCTCCCACCGTGGCGGTACGAGCAGAAATCAGGCCGTCATCCGCTGCAACCAATCGCGTCTGTTCAAGTCGAGCCTTTTGATTAACGAGCTGCGCCCGTGCCGATTCCAACCGTGCCGCGGTCGTTTGCTCACCCCTTAGGTACTCCTTGACCTGTTTGTCGCTGAAGACACCAGGTGACTCCTTCTTCCTGGTACGGTCCGCATTAGCCCTGGCCTCGGACAGCATTGCCTCGGTTTCAGCGACTGCGGCGAGCGCCTGAGCGACATCAGCCTTAACAGTCACATCGGAAAAGGTTGCCAGCAATTGACCCCGCTGCACAGTGTCACCGACATTGACCTTTACCTCGGTAAGGCGAAGACCGTTTATTTCAGAACCAATCAATGCCTCCTGCCAGGCCTCGATATCACCACTGGCGTTCAATATCATCGGCCATTCAGCAACAGAGGGGGTGATGGTTGTGACGGTCAGCGCCGGCTTGCTTATGGTAGCGGCCGAAGAACCATTGCCAGAGTTGGTATCGGCTGCGCTAAGAATGCTGACCCGCCACCAGATAGCACCCAAAATGAGGAGTATTGCGGCAGTTATACTGATTAGTTTGTTACGGCTTGGGGTCTTCATAGTTTGATTATTTTCTAATAGTATCAGGTGAATTAGCTATTGATCACAGGTTGTCGTTATTACGAGATTAATGACTGAGGATGTAAACCTTCCAAGGCCTGCCTGAACAGGGCTTCCAGGGCAACCTCTGCCTCTTCCTTCTGCACTCTGCCTCTGAACCAGCCGGAAAGCAGTAATAGATACAAGCCGTAAAAATGGCCGGTGATGTACAAAAGATCCAGATCCTTTCGCAGTTCCCCTTTTGCCTGCGCTCTCTCCAGAAGGGGAAAAAGCAATTTTAAATAACTGTCTTCGTGTTGCAGGTGTTTGAGGTCGACATCTCGCGGAAAAGCAGTCTGCTGCATGAAGATGCGAGCGAATTCACGGTTTTCAGTGATGTGATGGAACTCGCTCATATACAAACTGACCATCTGCTCAAGGAGCGGAATATCTTGGTTCGCATTGGTGGTGAGTTCGTGGTGCAGGCTGTCCAGTTCATCTTCGCAGAAGGCGTGGAGGATGTCACTTTTGGTCTGGAAATAGCTGTAAACGGTGCCTTTGCCGATACCAGCCATTTTGGCCAGTTCTTCGATACTGGTTTTTTCAAAACCTTTTTCGCTGAAGAGTTGCACTGCAGCCTGCATGATCGCCTTGCGGGTTTCACGTTTTTTCTTTTCTCTGATGCCTTCCATACATATCCTCGAGGTGAAAGTTGACTACGGTCGAAAATAATATTGCTAAAGGCGTTGGTCAAGGAGAAAGTTGACCGCGGTCAACTTTAATTTTGGTAAGATGGTTGGTGATATGGCTCAAGGCCATTGGATGCAACTATCTTCATTTCTGTGGTCTAGGGGGGAGTTGTACTGCCTCCGATGCCTTTACACCGGATGGATTGACCGGCCTTGGTCACACCTCGTTTTGTTCGACCGTTTCGTTGGGTCAGACACCTGATATCGGCGTTGTTGTCTTGATAGATGGCAATAAAAGTAGCATTTTTGGACAGATTGGTTACCCGTTATACTTGGTGAGTGCAGTTTCGGTATTCAGCAACACAAAGAGGGGTCACGGGCAGGCCAGTTAGGATTTTCTCTGATTCTTTCTGAGACATGGTAGGATAGTGAAAATTCAGAATTTGGAAGGAAAACGATAGGGGAAATCGATGATTGCTGTAAAGCAATGATCCTCTACGTTACGCTTCAATCGTCGGGTTATTAACCAGTTTGTAAATGAATAGGTCATCTAAATGAGAAAATATTATTTAATATTTGTTCTGTGTTTATCACTATTTTATGTATTTCCTGCTATTTCAGCAAATAGGCAGGCGGCAATGTACAAAGGGCTTGAGCCTGAAATAGCAACACTTAATGATACAATCAGAATATTGGGAACACCAATTTCTAAAAGAAGTAACGATAAGTTTATATATTGCAAATATAGAACTGTCGAGGTTGCTGTCGAGAAAAAAACCGGTAAAATTGGAATTATAATTATTTTCGACCAGACATTCAAAGATGTTAATGGGTTTATGATCGGCGATTCCTATGAAAAAATAAGTGAAGCCTTGAATGATGCGGGGAAAGGAAACGCCATTTTTGATAAAAAGAAGAATGTTATTTATATATTCAATCAAGATCTTCTTCTTGAAGAAATCGTATATGGAGTTTTGTCAAAATAGATTGGTAGCAATCTGAATATAAAAAAGGGGATACCTCCCCTGTTTTTTTCCAGCAATAAACAAAGTGGCCTGGTCAGCAGGATTTGTGGGTAGATCTTTGATGATTAGCTCCAGAACCTGAGCTCCGTCACCCTGGGTTTTAGCCGCCGTTTACTAGGCAAGTTGATTGATCTCTCTTTCGTAGCACTGCGGGCAGACCCCGTGAGAGGGTATTGCGCCAGAAATATCTTGGACATATTTTTCCACTGATACCCACTGGCCTGTTTCTTCGCGGACCTTCTTGCAATAGCTGCAGATTGGATAAATTTTACTCAAATCATCTAGCAAACGATCCCGGCGGTCTATTTCCTCTTTGGCTAAAACAATGCGAAGGGACAGTTCAATCATTCTCTTGACCTGTTTGACCAGTCTGATGTGCATGTCATTATGAGCATTCTGCTTGTTGTCCAGGAAACATACTGTCCCAAACAATCCTCCATCGGGGCGCTCAATGGGTATGCCCAAGTAGGAGATGATGTGCAGATCGACTGCAGCAGAATTGTTTTGCCACTGAGAATCTTGGAGCGCATTTGGAATGAGATTTAGCCCCCTACTCTTTAGAGTATGCTCACAGTACCATCCGGAATCCGGATATTTTGACGTGCAGTCTGCTGGATAGGGGTTTCCCTCAGTCGTGCTGGAAAGAAGAATCTCAATTTCATTACCGTCAACCCGCGTAATCAGTCCCGCCGGAACGCCAAGGATCTCAGCCGTCTCGTCGAGCAGGCTCTGCCATTCTTTCAATATGTCTTCGGTAAGTTTTTCTCGATTGTATGGGTTTAAATCTATGTTTTCCAAAATCATATCACCTGAGTTATCTATAAGATATAGGAATTGAAAGTACAATTCATCAGCATGGATAAGGGTACAGATCTATTTTTGACACGTTTTGCCTCTTACGATAAGCATTGTTCATGCCTCGACTATCCCGTTTTGTTCTTTTCAATAGTCCACATCATGTAATCCAGCGCTGCCTGGTGTTTCCTTTTAGGTCACGATAAGCAAAGCAAGGCCTTTGCAACCAATCTCCTGTGTAAAAATCCCGCTTTCATCCCTCCCGCCTCATCCTATCTTCAGTCCCACTAGAAAACCTGCCACCGCGCTGCCCCCTTTCCAGGTGAGCCGGGTCAGCCGATCGTAGAGAAATGACCCGGACTGATTGGCCAGATCGGCTGCGGTTTGTGCGGTCTGCTGCAAGGTCTGATCGTTGACCGTGGTTACGCCGTAGTATTCACCGACAAAGAGCAGGACCACCGCCGCGCCCCCTATGAACAGGGCCACCTTCAGAATTTTTTTGGCGAAATAGCCGACTGCCAGGCCGACGAGGAAGGGGGCGCCGATATTGGGCAGCAGAAAGGCGGAGGAAAAAATATCGATGGAGGAGGGGTCAGGTACAGTTTTGTTCATGACTGGTCCTTTGCGGGGGAAGGGATCGCAAATCGGCAAGGTGGTTTGCTCCAAAGGCCGATGAGTTGAGCATCCAACGTTAGAAACCCAATAACCGGTTGAAAGTCAAGCGTATTTCCACACTGTTTTCTTAAGCACCGCAGCTCATCCCCCTGATGACATGGCTGTCATGGGCGAAAGTCTCAAAAAATACCTATGAAATAGATCTCCCCCCTCGTTTCCCGACAATTATGGCGACAGGCAACTTAATTGTCCAAATGCCTACAATATTGAACAGGTGTAATTGGTACCCATCAAGGGTTTGCGTGCCACTGAAAATTGCATAACATACTTATTTTAAAGTGCTTAATGACGAATATTTTATGTTGGCACAGCCCTTGCGATAAGAGGGGCAAGGCAGAGGAGCTTATTCATCCACTCGCAACCCACAGCGGACAACGGGCTGGAACATTCCAGTATCATCCCTGAATTATAAGGAGCAAGACAATGAGAAAGGTAGCGATCTACGGCAAAGGCGGCATCGGTAAATCAACAACCACACAGAACACCGTGGCGGGCCTGATTGAAATGGGAAAAAAAGTAATGGTCGTCGGCTGCGATCCCAAGGCGGATTCAACCCGTCTTCTCCTTGGCGGCCTTGCCCAGAAATCGGTCCTCGATACCCTGCGGGAAGAGGGTGAGGATGTGGAACTCGATGATCTCCGCAAAATGGGTTACGGCGGCACCTGGTGCGTGGAGTCTGGTGGACCGGAACCAGGCGTTGGTTGTGCCGGCCGCGGTATCATCACCTCCATCAACATGCTCGAGCAGTTAGGCGCCTATGCTCCAAGCGAAGGCCTCGACTATGCCTTCTACGACGTCCTCGGCGACGTTGTCTGCGGCGGGTTCGCCATGCCGATCCGCGATGGGAAGGCTGAAGAAATTTACATCGTTGTTTCTGGCGAGATGATGGCCATGTACGCGGCCAACAACATCTGCAAGGGTATTATGAAATTCGCCCAATCCGGTAATGTTCGCCTTGGCGGTCTGATCTGTAACTCCCGTGCGGTTGATAATGAACGGGAAATGATTGAAGAGCTGGCCAAAAAAATTGGCACACAGATGATCTCCTTCGTGCCCCGTGACAACGATGTGCAGCGGGCGGAAATCAATCGCAAGACCGTGATCGAGTGGAACCCGGAAGTAAAGCAAGCCGATGCATACCGGGCCCTGGCCAAGGCTATCGATGAAAACCAGAATTTCGTTATTCCCAAACCCCTGGCCATTGAAGAACTGGAAACTCTGCTTCTCGACTACGGTCTGATGGAAGCATAATCAACGATATAAAAAGGAGACACCACCATGATGATCATGATCAGAGCCATTATCCGACCCGAAAAAGCAGACGCCGTCCTCGCAGCCCTCATGGATGCCGGCTTTCCAGCAGTAACAAAGTATTCAGTAGCCGGTCGCGGCAAGCAGCGCGGTATCAAGATCGGCGAAGTGACTTATGACGAGATTCCAAAGACCATGTTGATGAGTGTCATCCAGGCCGAAGATAAGGATTTTGTCATCAACACCATTATGAACACAGCAAGGACCGGCACCAAGGGGGCCTTTGGTGACGGCAAAATCTTTATCAACGAGGTCGAATGCGCTTATACAATCAGTTCCGGCATTAAAGAAGGAGCGGAGGTGGCGGCATGAAAGAGGTTATCGCCATTGTGCGCATGAACATGATGAACCAGACCAAAAAGGCCCTGACCGCGGCCGGGGTGGATGCCTTTTTTGCTCACGAGGCCAATGGGAGGGGCAAGGGATTTATCAATCCCCAGATCCTGGCCGGTGCTGAGGATGGATATGAAGAGGCGGCCTCGCTCCTTGGTGAGAAAGGTAAACTGTATCCGAAGAGGCTGATCACCATTGTTGTTGAAGATGATTTTGTCGACACCGTGGTGGAATCGATTATCAGCGTCAACAAGACCGGGAAACCCGGTGACGGCAAGATCTTCATTCTGCCGATCGGTGACGCTGTCCGTGTACGAACGGGCGAATCCGGTATGAAATCAATATCCTAAAGCCCAAGGAGAAACGAAAATGGCAACTGCAAAAAAAAGGCTCGTTAAGTGGGAACCCACTGATATCAAAAAAGAGCTGTTGAAACAATATCCACCCAAGGTGGCACGCCGACGTGCCAAGCAGATCCTCATTAACGAGGCCCTGGAAAACAACACCCCGGAAATCGTCGCCAACGTGCGAACCATCCCTGGCATCATCACTATGCGCGGCTGCACCTATGCAGGCTGCAAGGGTGTTATCATGGGGCCGACCCGGGATATCGTCAACCTGGTGCATGGTCCTATCGGCTGCAGTTTTTACGCCTGGCTGACCCGGCGTAACCAGACCGATGCCGGCCCTGATGGCGAGAACTACATACCCTATTGTTTCTCTACTGATATGCAGGATTCAGACATTATTTTCGGCGGAGAGAAGAAGCTGGCGGCAGCAATTCAGGAGATTTACGACATTTTTCACCCCAAGGCGATCACCGTGTTCGCCACCTGTCCGGTAGGGTTGATTGGCGACGATATCCACACCGTGTCTCGCAATATGAAGGAAAAATTTGGTGACTGCAATGTCTTCGCTTTCAGCTGTGAAGGCTACAAAGGTGTTTCTCAGTCCGCAGGCCATCATATAGCCAACAACCAGGTTTTCGCACATATGGTTGGTGAGAACAATGAAGAAAAAGCTGGTGAATACAAGATCAACCTGTTGGGTGAATACAACATCGGCGGGGACGGTTTCGAGATAGACCGGATTCTGCAAAAATGTGGGATAACTACTATCTCCACCTTTTCCGGCAACTCGACCTACGACCAGTTCGCCTCCGCCCACATGGCTGACTTAAGTTGTGTTATGTGCCACCGTTCTATCAACTATGTGGCCGACATGTTGGAAACCAAGTTCGGTATCCCGTGGGTCAAGGTGAATTTTATCGGGGCGAAATCAACGGCTAAGTCCCTGCGCAAGATTGCCGGGTATTTCGGGGATCAGAAATTGATTGACCGGGTTGAGCAGGTGATCGCTGAGGAAATGCCAGCAGTGGACGCAGTCTGCAACGATGTTCTGCCGCGCACTCAAGGTAAAACCGCCATGCTCTTTCTCGGGGGCAGCCGGGCGCATCATTACCAGGATCTGTTTGCCGAAATGGGCATGAAAACGGTCTCCGCCGGTTACGAGTTTGCGCACCGTGATGATTACGAAGGGCGCGATGTCATTCCGTACCTCAAGGTGGATGCCGACAGCCGCAACATCGAAGAACTTGAAGTTGAAAAGGACGAAGCCCGTTTCCGGGTA
>CAITZN010000515.1 GCA_903896915.1 uncultured bacterium | reverse complement strand
CTCACAGACGCCTTCCTCCTTCGCACACCTGGTACCCTTCCTCAATGTGATTAAACATTGCTCCCTTTGAGCCAATCAATCAGCAGATCTATCCCTTTTTCGGTTGACACCAACTGACGGTAGCCAAGAATATTTTTCGCTTTTGCATGACTGAACCAATGTGATTTTGCCAGCTGATTGGCGAGAAATCTAGTCATTCTTGGTTCGTCGTGCGATTTCAAAAGCGTGTGCATCAACTCTAGCCCCAACCCTACACAGTAGGCAGCGACAAAAGGGACCCTTCGGGTCACTTGCTGTATCCCCATCAGGGCAAACAACTCATTAATCCATTGCCACAAATTGACCGACTCATCCTGGCCGATGAAAAATGCCTGCCCAGCGCCGCTGACGCTGCTACTCAGATTTTCTGCCGCCAGGATATGGGCATACACCACATTATCTATATAGGCGATATCGACCCGATTAGCTCCAGTGCCTACAATTTTTAAAGAATTGTCTTTACCCCGCTCGAGCAAGCGAGGGACGAGGTGATGATCTCCCGGCCCCCATACCAGATGCGGCCGCAAGGCAATAGTGTTCAGGCTGTTCGATTGGGCCCGCAGCACCTCTTTTTCTGCCTGAATTTTACTGGCCGCGTAATAACACAAAGGCTTTGTCGCATAAGGGGTGGTTTCATCAACCCCTTCAAGGTTGCTCTGGTCAAACACGACCGAAGGGGTCGATGTGTAGACCAGATGGCGCACTCCCTGCCTCCGACAGGCGGCAATGACATTGGTGGTGCCGGTCACATTGATCGAATAATAGTCTTCCCTGGAGCCCCAAATGCCGGCCTTGGCCGCCACATGAAAGACCGTGTCTCTATCCGCCAGCACCCGCTCCAAAAAAACCAGGTCACGAATGTCCCCCTGGTGGCACTGAACGCCCAAGGCTGTCAAATCCGGATAGTGGTTGCGCCCGACCACGGCGACCTCTTTCCCGCGCTTGACAAGCTCCCGCACCAGGGCCTTACCGATAAAGCCGCCCCCCCCAGTCACCAGCACCTTTTCCATTTGTTACACCTTGAGAAGACGACTCCATCTTATAATCCCAACCACGTTATCTCTCCCGCTATTCCTAATCCTTCGCACCGAAGGAGACCAAAACTATCACCCCGAAGGCAGCTGCAGTTTCTTGCAGGCCCAGTCCGCCAGTTTTTCCCGAAAGATCTTGGCATTATGCCGGATATCCACTGGAAACTCCGGATGCACCAAAAACAAATCGATTGCCTCGGTCAATTTGTTGGCCAGAGCCAGGCCGCGGAGTTCGGCAAAAAACAGCTCCTGATTCTTGATCGGCCCCAGGGGTTCGACGACAATCACCGGACGCTGTTTCCCGCTCGCCCCCAAACCAATCAATGCAGAGCGACGCACCAGAGGGTGCTCATTGAAAATCGCCTCACAGGGAACTGTATACAGCATACCCTGTGCTGCATAAACCCGGTGCGCCTTGCGGCCGCAGAACCATAACCGCTGATCAGTATCAAGATAGCCCATATCGCCCATCCGGTGCCAGAAGTTCGTGCCATCGACAACCTTAGACTGCCGATTTTCCGCTTCATTGTTGACATAGGCGCGAGTTACCACCGATCCCTGTACTACGATTTCACCGATTGCACCCGGCGGCAGCTCCTGAACCTCGAGCCAGGAGACAATGGGTCCATCCACCGGGGCGATGATGCGGATGTCAATTCCAGGCAAGCCCCGTCCAACACAGGCCCCCCGCCCTATCCGGGTCAGGGGCCAGGTCTGCTCCACGATTTCCTTGCCTTCAATAGAGGCAACCGGCAGGCTCTCAGTGGCACCGTAGGGAGTGAAGAGCTGACCGTCAGGAGGCAAAATCCGCCGGACTCGCTCAACCAGTTCCCCCGATACCGGAGCCCCGGCCATTAACACCTTTCTAACTGGCAGCACGATGCCCATGTCCAGGCAGTAGCGACTGACCACATTCCAGATAGCCGGGGAGCCAAAGGAATAGGTCACCTGATGGTGCATCAAAGTACGGACAAATTTTTCCGGATCGACCTGGGCCGGGCGGGTCGGATCCATGTCGGGAATAACCGCCATGGCACCCAAGGCCGTGGCAAACAGGCCAAAGAGCGGGAAGCCGGGCTGATCGACATCACCCGGTCCAATGCCGTAGTAATCGCGGATTAATTCCAACTGGGCGTGAAAGATGCCATGGGTGTACTCCACCCCCTTGGGAGGACCGGTGGAACCCGTGGTGAAGATAATCGCCGCCGGATCGTTTTCCTTGGCCTGATACCGATGCGGAAACGGTTCAAGCCGCTGTGAACGGTGGAGACGGCTCCCCAAAAAAAACAGGGAGCGGCCTACCCAGAGGCGCTTGCGGACTGTGGCAAAAGGAGCCCTAAAAATATGGCTGAAAAGGATCGCCTTAGGAATACCGACCAGGATATCGGGGCGGACATTACCGATGCAGCGCAACAAATTCTTGTAGCCCATCCCGGGATCGATGAGGATAACCACCGCCCCCAATTGAAAAAGGGCAAAGGTGAGGCAGATGAATTCCAGGGAAGGCCGGACCATCAACATGACCCGGTCGCCCTGCACCACCCCTGCCGCCTGGAGGACTGCGGCAAAGCCCTCGCTGTGCTGGCGCAGTTCGGCAAAGGTCCACTGACGCCATTTCCTCCCTTCTTTGGCAACCAGGGCCGTCTGCGCCCCTTGGGTTGCAGCCACCTGGCGCAGGGCATCGGCAATATTATAATCCTTCATGGCTCAGTCTATCGTGCGGGTGAGGAACCCTTCGAGGAGAGGCAGGATGTCGACCAACCCATCCTCAAGAACATAATGGCCGGCCTCTGGAAAATAATGGGCCTCGGCCTGGGAGAAACGGCGACGCCATTCCTCATAAAAGGTGTCGTTAAAACAAAAATCGCGCCCGCCCCAGCAAAGCAGCATAGGGCAGTGCTGGAGACGGAGAAGGCCCGCCTCAACTCCAACCAAAGTCTCCCAGGAAGGGTGCTGCGCATCCATCGGGATATCTTCGACAAAGCGAAGCAACGCTATCCGGTTGCGCCAACTGTCGTAGGGTGCGAGAAATCCTGCCGCAATGGCAGGGGGCATCGGGTGTGTCACCGCCATGAAGGAGGCGGCGCGAGCAAAGCCGTTCAAACCGCGCACCAGCAGACTACCCAGGAGCGGCCAGCGGCAGATCGCAATCCGCAGGGGCAACCGGTTCGACCTGAAGGCTGCGGTGTTGAGGACCACCACACCGGCGACCCGCTCCGGGTGCCGGCCTGCCCAACCCAAACCGATGGCGCCGCCCCAGTCATGGACTACCAGGATACAACGCTCAATGCCCAGCGTCTCGAGCAAGCTCTCGAGGTTGTCGATGTGGTTCTGAAGACGGTAGGGGTATTCCGCTGGTTTGTCGGAAAGGCCGCAGCCGAGATGATCAGGGACGATGCAGCGATAACGATCGCACAGCCCGCTGACCAGATTGCGATAGAGATAAGACCAGGAGGGATTGCCGTGCACCATGACCACCGCCGGCCCCTGGCCCTCGTCAAGATAGGCAAGACGATGACTGCCTTTGACTTCGAGAAACCGAGATTGAAAGGGGTACTCCGCCAGACTGGGCAGGTTGGGTAAGGTCATTACCAGTCCACCCCCAGCATAAGCGAATTGATTCCGGAACCGATCCCCAGGATCGCGGCCCGCTGCCCGGAGACGAGGGCAGACTGCTCAATCCCCATGGCCATAGTGATGGGGGCGGAAACGGAACCAACATTACCAAGCTGCGACAGAGTCTCAAAATTTTTCTCGGTATCAAGCTCCAGCGTTTCAAAAAGCAACTGGGCGTGTGCTTTTCCGACCTGGTGGCAGAAGAAGCGGTCGATGGAATCTTTCGGCCAATCTAATTCCTGACCGAAGGCCTGCCAACAGGCACTGGCAGTCTCAATTCCCTTTTCCAGGAGTTGCTCGGAATCGGTGGCCATCAAGGTTCCCTGCTCGGCATTCTGCCCGCCCTGACAGAGGTCGTTATGCTCGGTATTGGCCCGGCAGGCCCCGCCCCGCAGGTAGTGACCGCTGTCCTTAAACTGCCGAGAAGTCATGACCAGAGCCACCGCCCCGGAACCGATGGTCAGGGAGGCAAACAGCGGTTTGATCGATTTCCTGGTGAGTGAAGGGTCAGCGAGGAGATGAGTGAGGGT
>CAITZN010000514.1 GCA_903896915.1 uncultured bacterium | reverse complement strand
TCACCTTCGACCAAGCGAATATTTTTCACTTTTGTTCCAACTTTAACTACCGAAGACGAACCTTTAATCTTCAGCCCCTTGATCACGGTGACAGTGTCACCGTCCTGAAGCACATTCCCATTGGCATCGCGAACAACATGTTTTTGATCAGCACTTTCATTAACCGCACCTTTTAACCATTCATTTGTGCATTCAGGGCAAATATACATATTTCCGTCTTCATAAGTATATTCCGAACTGCATTTTGGACATTGGGGTAAATCACTCATCTGGATCCTTTTATACAGTTAACTTTTTAAAATATAGAATTCGATCGATGGGTCTACCGCCAGGACGTCGCCTGTTCCGGCCTGGTGTATTGCATTGATTCTACTAACAGTTCAAAATTTACGAGCTTTCTACAAGGCGAGCTAGTTAGAGGGTACACGCGTTCGAAAAACGCCACCACAAGTGGCTGGTTCTGGCCGAGGAAGTACCAAAATCCCCTTTATGCAATTATGCAATCGATCCTGAAGAAATCCGAGCAACTAAAGCATTGACAGACCTTAATGCTTTTGAAGAGAGCGGTAGGTAAAGTCGTTCAATTCGCACTACCATTCATTCAATGTCAATCGATGACGGAAGAACGTATTGTGCATCCGACGCGGTTCACAGGTTTTCGAGCCAGATGGCAAACCCTGCTTCAGCAAATATATTCCTTTTAACGCATAACCTCAGCTTTTACCCTTGGGGTTGCTTTTAGCAATCGCGGCACGGAGCATTTCTGCGATTTCAAGGTTATTACTATTAACTGCAAAATCGAAGGCCATCATATCATGCTTATTCCGAATATCCAGCCTGGCTCCCTTGTTGATTAATAGTTGAACGATATCCTTATTTCCATTGATTGCCGCCAACATAATCGCAGTGTTTCCATCCTTGGTTTGAACATCAAGTCCTGCTCCCTTTTTAATCAACATTCGAGCTGTAGCAGAGTTGTCATTAGCAACGGCCGCTATAAGTGCGGTGTCGCCTGTTAAGGTCTGGATATCAAGCGCGGCGCCCTTGTCGATTAGCTTGCTGGCAATTTTTTCGCTATCCTTGATAGCTGCTGCAAATATCAATGCTGTAAAGCCATTTTTATCCTGAATATCCAACGTGGCACCTTTGCCGATTAGCTTACGGGCAATTTCGATGTTGCTTCTAGTTGCCGCAAACATCAATGCTGTATCACCACTCTTATTTTGGATATCCACCATGGCGCCTTTGTCGATTAGTTTTCGAGCGATTTCGGTATTGCCCGCATCCAGTGCTAAAATAAGAGAGGTGTCGCCATCGGGGTTTTGAGCGTTGATATCCTGACCGTTAACAATTGAAGATTCCTGCTGAGATACTTTTCCATCCTTCATTGCCTTTAATGGAGTTCGAGAGCAACCAGTCACAACCATAAGAGCCAAAATAGGCAGACAAATTAAAAAACGATAAAGTTTGTTTGTCATTACGCACCTCTCTAAATTAAAATACTTATGTGCACCACTCATCAAATGCCCAGCAGGAGTTTATGAAATTCTGCTGTTATATCCGATTAACCTTTGAACAGGTTGAGGGAAAGTAAAGTTATACAGGAGAAAGTTTGACTTTTAGGGCGATGGCTGCGCGGTCGGACCAGCGCGCGGCCCCCTCCTAACGAGGTGCACTTTCCGTTGTTTCTATTTTGCTAAAAAATTTGACAATTCCTTGTCATCAAGGAACTGCCGTAAAACATCGCTGAGCGCGTCATTGATCCATCGTTCATTGGTTTCGGCAGATGGAGCGACGAGCACCCTTTCGGTATTGTCGATGCGATACATCTTCTCAAGTTGTTTATTATTCTTGATTGCCACCACTTTCAATGCACTTTTAATATTCACTCCGTCAGTCAATCCACCTTGGGCTGTGGAGTACTCGAGCAACTTCACCGCTACAGTCAACTTCACCTCACCGTCGACATTCTCATTAGACACGACAAAGCCTTTTTTTCTCATGCCTACAATGATTTCCTGCTTAACGATTGCAGCGATATCTTGTGACGTCGTAATCTCGGTAGAGGGGTCATTGATAGCCCCGTAGTGACCAAGAGTTCTGGAAGGGCGTCCATCCAGAACACCGAGGGTAACCCTGATTCCTTGATCCACAACAGAGGGGGAGACGTTTACAATAGGCGCCAGCCTTACTTGCTGTGGCGTATGCGCACATCCTGCAAGGAGAAGCGCAAGGGAGGCAAGTATGCAATTTAAAATTTTCAAAGTTTTCATGGTAACAACTCTATTCTGGAAAAGTTTCATATGGGTGGCCTCATTATCAGGAGATAGGTTACGTTGGTAACTACACATCAGCGGCCAGAAGTGTGCAGATAAAAAAAATCTAGCTCGCAGTTCCAGACTTCAATTCAAGGCGGAGGATACCTTGCTGACGATACTGACTGTCAGGCTGAAAAAATTTCCATGATAACATGGCTCTGTTCACGGCTTTTGCAAAGCCAGCGGTACCAATCCGTAAATTGTTCATCGTTCCAGGCCATACCCATGCTGCGCCAGCATGACGTCAAATTAGGTAAAAATTTCGGTAGCTCATCGATCACGTTATTATCTTCATTCGCGTCACTCTCAATGCAAAAATGAGACAATAAATCTGCAAGTTGAACCACTTGCGCAAGAAACTGTTCCAGGGGCGCCTGGGCCTTTGCAGGTACATGGTGGAGCTCCACCGCAGACAACAGGTTATTTGGAAAATTCCACTGCCTCAGAAGTTGCCCTCCTAGCAATGCATGGTTGAACGCAAAAAGATGTTGTTCAGTGGAAAGACGTTCTTCTGTGCTGAAAGGTGTCATCCACTGTTCAGGAGCATATTCGTCCTCAAAAGTTAGCAACAAGACCAGTTTGCCAATGTCGTGCATTAAGCCGGCCATGAAAAAGGAGCCTGATGCTAATCGCAGGTGCTGGGCAACATGCTGTGCTGCCATCGCAGTGAGAAAAGAGTGCTCCCAGAATTGTTCAACCGGGGCAGTGGTGACCAGGTTCAGTTCTCTGAACGAGTTGTTCATAGCTTTTACCAGGGCAATAGATTGGATCTCATTGAAGCCGAGTACCATGATTGCCGCTGGTAACGAATCAATCCGTTGGGGTCGTCCAAACAGAACGGAATTGGCCAACTTGAGAATGGTGAAGCAAAGGGAATGATCCGGGAGAATGGCCTGTACTAAGTCGTCAGCTGAGCTCTCCGGATTGGCGGTCACATGCATAACCCTTGATACGGTAGCTGGAAGGATGGGGAAGGTGTCAATCTGCTGCCTGATTTGCTCTGATTTGGTTTTTCGGTTCATGGCCGAGTTTCCCCAGTATCGTAGAAGTTGACGACAACTCCAGGTAGCGACGTAAAATTCCATTTGCATCGCCTGTGACGAAAACGGCGAGCCTTTCCTCCCACGCACCCTTCATCATGAAGGATCAGGGCTTTTTGAAGCGGCTACTTGACAATGATCAATTTGTAATTTCGTGTCCCTACACCGATTTTCTCCGCATGTTCCAGGCAGGTGCGCCACTCGGATTCAGGGGTCGAGTTGGTAAAGTGGTCGTGATGATCAACAAAATCGGGTTTTGCCATATTCTTAAAGAGTTGACTTCCTGGTATCGGTTTTGCCTTCAGGCAGGCATCGACACAGGCCTGATCCAGCGCCAAGGGATCAAAAGAGGCAAACATCCCTAAATTGGGAAGGATAGGGACATCGTTTTCCCCGTGGCAGTCACAGTTAGGGGAAACATCTACAACCAGGGAAATGTGGAAACACGGGCGACCATCCAGGACAGCCTTGGTATATTCTGCCATGCGCCTGTTCAAAAGTTCGTTAGCAGCGAAATTGGCAAAGGCAATGGCATCGAAATTACACGCTCCCAGACAGCGACCGCAGCCGACGCAATTTTTCTTGTTAACGCGCATCTTCTTTGCCTCGGCATCAAAGGAAAGTCCATTATTAGCGCATTCCTTCAGGCAAATCAAACAACCTCGGCACTTGGCTTCGTCAATATCAGCTTTGCCGCTGCAGTGCTGCTCAGCCTTGCCAGCGCGGGAACCGCAGCCCATACCAATATTTTTGATTGCCCCACCGAAACCGGTCATCTCGTGCCCTTTGAAATGCGTCAGGCTAATGAACACGTCCGCGTCCATGATGGCACGTCCGATTTTGGCGGCCTTTACATATTCGCCTCCAACCACCTGTACTTCAATATCATCGGTGCCTTTTAACCCATCCCCAATCAGTATCGGACAACCGACGGTCAGCGGTGTGAAACCATTTTCCCAGGCACATGCCAAATGCTCCAAAGCATTTTTCCGGCTCCCGGGATACATGGTGTTACAATCGGTCAGGAAAGGTTTACCGCCAAACTCCTTGACCACATCGACAACCGCTCTTGAATAATTGGGACGAAGATAGCTGACATTACCGAGTTCACCAAAATGGAGCTTGATGGCAACGAACTTGCCCTCCATGTTCAGATTCTTGACTCCAGCTTTTTTAATCAGCTTTTTTAATTTGGTAGGCAGCCCATCGCCAAAAGCCTTGGTCCTAAAATCAGAATAATAAACCTTTGCCTTTTCCATGGTGCGGCGCTCATTTATCCTAGGTTCATGTTAATCTTCTTATAACTAACTATCCACAGAGGAAAGCTTTAATAATTTTCAGCAAAATAACTCCTTCAACAGAAGTCAACATTCTTCCAGTAAGTTGATACCATTTATTGCTGGTTCAATTCCCGTGACAAGAAACCAAAACGTGCCACATTCACTGGATTATTAAGCGGCGAGGGATGCTGACACCAAGCCAAGATATTCCGGTAAGGGACGATGCGAACTTCGGGTTTTGACAGAGCGTAAGCAATAAACTGCTCAATCACTTGGCGCATTTCCTGATAGGTAATATTGGGTGGATTGAAATCCGCACCCATTGCTTGAGCAGCATAGAATTGCGAATGCGCACCGAACAACAGCGGGGGCTCGGTTGCCACGCAACCGTTGATCAAGGCTGTATTTCAGGGGTTTCGAGATATTCCTCTTTATTGAACCCGGCTCCCCCCTCTTCAATGCCAGCCACCATGTTCCAGTCCAAGCCAGTAATTTTGCCACTAGAGATATCAAATTCCTTCCACTTAGCTTGTACTCCTGCCCGTAGCCGAGGCGGCACGGAGAGATAATACACGGGCATCTCCCACAGCCTTGGTTGTGAACCAACCCTGGGATCATCCGAACTTCCGTTATCAAGAGGATACGGCCAACGAAGATCTGTCCCGTCGGAACGGTCGTCAAGCCCGTGCTCAATAGAGCTGTCGTACGCAAACCGTAGTTTACGCAGAGTAATGAAAGCGGCTTTATTGGTAAGCAGAAAAGGGGCCCGGAAGCCTAGGATCGAAGTCGACAATAGGGGAAGGGCAACCAGATCCTGTTTGCAGCCTCCGATTTCTTGACGCCAGACAGAGGGAACGGTGGCCTCCGATGTGGCATGATGTCGGGTATGTACCCCAATTTCATTGCCACTGGCTGCCGCTTTGACATAGATGCGGCCCAAATCATTATCAGGCCGGGCCGGATGCCCGTTGTCGGTGTTGTTAAACAAGGTTACCCGCACCGGGGTTCCGTCAAAGGTAGCTTTATTCTTCGTTCCTGGCGGGTTCCGCAATGGCTCAAGGGTATCGATAACCCAAGTCACACCTTCCACTGAATAATTGTCGTCAAACCCGATGCTGACAAACTGCGGCGTCAGTTCTGGGGGGAGATGGCCCGGGATTGCTTGCGCCGCATGGGTAACAGTCAAGGAAATGAAAAATAAAACGACGACTGATAGAAACAGCGACTTCATGGCGATGTGCTGGTTAGTTGTAGTAGTTACGGCTTGAGCTGACTGGTACCAGTTTTTTTATTGGTGCCTGTTAGCTCCGATTTGATTCAAGTTATTTAATCAGTTTTACTTTCGAGCGGTGTAACCGGCGTCTTCCGGCAGTCCGGAGCCATTCGCCGCCTCCGTTGCAAGTTGGTCGCATCGTTCGTTCTCTTGATGACCGTCATGACCTTTCACCCACAGGAATTTGACTTGATGCTTTTCAATCAGCAAAAGCAACCGCTCCCAGAGATCCACATTTTCGGCCCGAATCCCGCCGCTACGCTTCCAGTTATTCCGCTTCCATTTTACGGCCCAGCCCTTCGATACGCCATCGACCAGATACTTCGAGTCACTATAAACGGTAACGACGCATTCGCGTTTCAGAGCCTCCATGGCAGCAATACAGGCCATCATCTCCATCCTGTTGTTGGTGGTATGCTGATAGCCACCTGAGATTTCCCGACGGTGTTCTCCGCAGGCCAGGATTGCGCCATACCCACCCGGGCCTGGATTACCCAGACATCCACCGTCTGTGTAGATTTCAACATTTTGCATTAGATTAAATTCAGCCTCGCTACGCATTCAGGGCTATTATGCCTGTAGCTGTTCACCCTACTACTCACCGGATAGGCTTCCATCAGGTCATCGGGATACGGAGCACGCATTTCAAGAACATCCGACTGCCCTGCCCCCGGATCAAGCCATGCCTCTACATCTTGCACCTTCAGAATCACCGGCATCCGATCGTGGATTTCTCGCATCATTTTGTTGGCCTCTGTGGTGATGATGGAGCAGGATTCTATAACTTCTCCACCTTCCCCTTGCC
>CAITZN010000513.1 GCA_903896915.1 uncultured bacterium | reverse complement strand
GCCGCTTGTACCAGTGGTGGTGCCGGAAGTGCCGCTGGTGCCGGAGGAGCCGGAACCAGGCGAAGCCCCGCCGATCACCTGCATGTCGCTCACCCCCCGACGCTGGCCGATGCTGTAATTCACCTGGTAAAGCCGGGTCTGCAACTCCGGTTGCTGCACGTAAATCCGGTTGCCATCGAGCGTATAGTCGTAACCGTAAACCTCACGGATCGCATCCAGGGCATCGAACACCGTGACATCCTTGAGATTGACCGTCACCTTGTCCGTCAGGCTCGCGGTGGCGGGCGCTACGGCAGCCCCTGGCGGGACAGGGATCACGCTTTTCGGCTTCAACATAATGCTGTAGGGGGTGTCGGAGACGATGCCCATCAGCACCTGATCCACCGGCGCGTCTTTAACCACGAGATCGAACCGTTGTTCGAGCTGCTTGCTCGACGCCTTGGGCATGGCTCTCCTGAGTGGCGGCAACAGCAAGCTGTTGACCGCATCAGGCAGCGGCGGCTCGGAAGCCTTTTTGCCGGGAACTGCGGCCTGCTTCATTTGATCATTGATCCTGTCAAGGGTAGATGTATCACGAGGCGGATAGGCATACGAGCAAGCGGCAAGGCTCACAGCCACCCAGGGAATGAAAATTCCAAGTTTTGTATTCATTTCTTGTTTCATTGACTGCCTCCATTTCTATTCACCAATTTCTTGCCCTTCGATGCCGCACCCCCTGTTTTTCTCAGCGGCACCGACATGATCACCTTCTTTTCGACAGATGGAGTCAGCTTCAGCGATTTCGACGCATCCTGCACTACCACTTCGCCTGGCTTGATGTCCAACACCTTTGACCCTTTATAGGTATCGCCGGGTTTGACCACCCGGCCATCAATGATGGCGAATTTTCTCGATCGCCCGATCAGTATCAATTGCATGCCGGATGAAACATCATGATCCACCAAAGCGGCCGCGGTGCCCTGCGCAGCCAGCCAGGCGGGCGGGGGTTGGGTCGGGTCTGACAGGGTGTCGCCCCACGCCCCGCCGAGCCAACCCAGCGCCAGCAATGGGGGCAGCCACAGCCTCAATCCTGACTTGAGTACCCGGCGTCCCGAGTCCGGCAAATTCAACGAGAATGCAATATGTGTGTGTTTTAGCATTGTTCGCAAATTCGCCATGGGTCAACGTAACGGAGAGCTGGGCTGGTCGCTCAGGAAATAAACGACCAACTTGAGCACCGAATCCGGATAGGCAGAAACATCCAGCCTGGCCTCTGACCAGAACAGACGCTTCGAGTGTTTTTGCAGATTTTCCATGTAGGACAAAAGCGCCATGTACTTGCCCTTGACGCTGACTTCAATACCATGCCTGTACAGGGTCTTTTGAACTTTATTGGTTTCCTTGTCAGCCTTGTCAGTCCCGCCCGTCTTGCTCTCGGGCGAGTAAAATTGTGCCACCGGCAAGGTCTTGAGCGATACCAATGTCAGGCCGGGGCTGGCGTCCAGCAATTCCCCCACCAGCGCTCCCACTTGTGAAGTGGTGGCGTCGGGCTGGCCAAAAAATGTATCGACATCCGCGAGTTGCTTTTTAAGCTCATCGAATGCGGCGCGATCCCTGGACAGCTGATCCTGGCTCTTTGATACATCCTTTTCAATCTCGGCCAGAGCATTATT
>CAITZN010000512.1 GCA_903896915.1 uncultured bacterium | reverse complement strand
TCCACCCTGATGCTGATCGGCGAAATGTTCCGGCGGCAACGCAAACCGCTGACCCTGACTATCGGCGGCCTCATCCCTTATTCCGCTTACGATGGCCTGAAAATTCGAGAAAAAGACAAAATCGATCTGTTCCATAAACATCTCTATCGCATTGGTGCCGGCAAAAAGGGGATCTTTCCCACCGAAACCGCGATCGCCCGTCCGGAACGGCGGGTGGAACTGAAGAAAAAGATGCAGGAAGGGGAGTTGTTGGGGAGAACCCCGGATGGCAAAGAAATCTATCTGTTTGCAGGAGGGGACAGTTCGCCGGTGCTCCGGGAGATAGCTCGACTGCGTGAGATCACCTTTCGCTCGGTCGGTGAAGGGTCGGGCAAACGGCGGGATATGGACCGATTTGACCGCTATTATCAGCATCTGGTTCTGTGGTCAGCAGAAGACCTGGAAATAGTCGGCGCTTACCGCTTCGCTGATGCCCGAGCGGTGGTCCGCGAGAAGGGCTGCGAAGGACTCTACAGCCACAGCCTCTTTCATTTCAACGAAGCCCAGTTCCCCTACCTTGAGCAGGGGCTGGAGTTGGGTCGGAGCTTTGTCCAGCAGAAGTACTGGGGCAAGCGCAGCCTTGATTATCTCTGGTACGGCATTGGTGCCTTCTTGCGCCGCAATCCCCAGTACCGGTATCTTTTCGGGCCGGTGAGCATCAGCAACAGCATGCCGCAGATGGCCAAAGAACTGCTCATCTATTTTTACAAACTCTATTTTGCCGATCCCCGCGCTATCCCGTGTTCCCGCAACCCTTTCCGCTTCTCTCTGCCGGTTACCGATCTCGCCGGTTCGTTTGCAGGCGACCACTACCTTCAGGATCTCGTCCATCTCAAATCCCTGCTTGGTACCATGGGCGCCTCGATTCCTACCCTCTACAAGCAGTACACCGAGTTATGTCCTGCAGGCGGGGTTATTTTTCTCGACTTCAATGTTGATCAGGATTTCGGTAACTGTGTTGATGGCCTGGTGGTGGTCGACACTCAATTGCTCAAGCCGGCCAAACGCAAGCGCTACATCGAAGATTCGATTCTGACGGCAAACTGAACACGTCCTGGCATCGGCAATACGCTGCCAACCATTCTAACCTAATAGTGAGTTTGGCTCGCTATTCTATCTTGCTGTTTTATTGCAGTTTTTGCCGAAGCAATTCTTGCGAAACTTCAAAGCCTAGTTTTCCACTGCCCAATTCACTATCATCACATCCAACATCGACCCACCACTTATCATTTCCAGGCAATATTTTAGGGTAGGGGAGTCTACAATATCACTTTTATCGGGTTTAGCTTAAACAGACCGGGCAGGGGTGTAGTACATTGTCTCAAGTTGCCATAAATTGGAAATATGTTGACCCTGTCGCCCAAGGATAATCAATAAAAGTCTCAAACAAACGATGGGACTCAACATTGTTGCTATAGGCCTAAAGCGGCTCTGGTAAACATACGTTCAGATGAGTGAACAGACTTCTTTGGACATGCTCCATCAACCATGATATCTTTTTACTGAGCATCGTGGCATTCTCCTCGATCCTGTTTTGCTGAATACAAAACTTTACCGTGAAATTTAATGAAGTTGTATTATTTCGTATTGTTACAATGGTAATTTCCCCACAGATGAACCTCTCGGCTGTGGGCAGTTCTTCTCATTTTGCAAAAAGATCGACGGAACAGTACTTTATGAGAATCCCATATCGCTGTGTGGGTGTAG
>CAITZN010000511.1 GCA_903896915.1 uncultured bacterium | reverse complement strand
TGAAAGGCATCATAATTGGTCTTGATATCGGCATAAACACTGCGTTTCACATCCAGGCTGTCTCTTTGCGCCTGCAGCCGGGTCAGCGGATCACTTTCCTGCGTAATGGTGGACTTAATCGCAGTCTGAAAGGATGTGGCTAACTTGGAGATTTGAATATCTATCGGAGTGATCGTTGCTGCCATGTTACACCTTCTTTTTTAGTACCATTTTACAACAAAAGTCAAAAGAACAAACACTTGCAATTAAGATGAGTTGTGGGGGAGGCGCTGGAGCGCCTCCCCCGTTAATTATTTCACTGCGGTACTTGCTGACTGATCAGTCATTCCTAGCGGAAGAGGGTCAGCAGGTTCTGCGGGGCGGTGTTAGCCTGGGCTAACATTGCCGTGGCGGTCTGCTGCAAGATGGTGTACTTGCTGGCATTCACCTGTTCTTCAGCCATGTTGGCGTTCATGATGCGGCTGTAAGAAGCTTCGACGTTGACCTGAGCGGTTGAAACCTGGTCTTCTTTGAACTGCAGACGAGCCATCAAAGATCCGAGAGAGTTCATACTTTCATTTACAGTATCGATGGCCAAATCCACTTTATGCATGTAGTCTTGGGCTTTCGCAACTGTCGTTACATTTACTTCATAATTACCTTTTTTGGTGTAATCAAAAGTCAAATAATCGCCAAGTGCAGATCCTGAAATTCCAGCCAAATCAGCAGCAACGATTTCTATACCTCTACCAGTTTTTAACCCGGCATTCATGTTTGCGTAGCCAACTAAACCAGTCGTACCACCGGCTACACCGTCTTGATCCACGCTTTGAACCGTTCCAGAACCATCTTTCAAGTTGTACTTGATGTGATTTGAAGCGATATATTCAACTGTTACCGCACCACTGTCACCAGTAGTCATAACTGAGGTATCAATGTTAAGTGAAATTCCGAGGTTTAACCCTGATCCGTCAGCAACGGTGTTCAATTCTAGCTTGCCACCGGCCGGTATCTCAAAATTATCTATCGAATAAAGCTGATTTCCAGAGCTGTCTGTCACAGCGAAATCAATAGTTCCACCAACAGAGTCAAAATCAGAAAAATCAATGTTATAAACTCCGCTTTTCAACTCAGCCTGAGTGGCCATCGTGCCTGTAGTAAGAGCTGTGCCTGTAATACCGGTCATTACTGCTGCACCCGAAACAAACGAAGACGATCCGACAGTATTACTTGAAGCCATTGCAAGATTGGTCAAAGTATAAGACCCGGTTTTAAGTTCACTTTGCCCAGTAAACGCAGCCACACCATCTGGAGCAGGAAAACCTGCCGAATCTCCGAAAGTATCACCTTTTATTGCAATTCCTGTTGTGAGTACATTAGCGGTAGATACAGAAAGCCCTAAGCCACCTACACCAGGAGCATGGTTCTGAGCAAGAGCCCATCTTGTAACATCTCCAGATTCAGCACCAGTCTGGAACTGCTTGGTAACGGTACCAGTAAGAAGGGTTTCACCATTCCACTTGGTTTCATTGACGATGTTATCAATTTGTTCTGCATAGCTGGACAATTGGGTCTGGATCGCGATGCGTTCCGTACCGCCAAGGGTTTCAGACGAAGCCTGTTGTGCCTTGGAGCGCATCTGGATCAAAATGTCGTTCATCTTGCTCAGACCAGATTCCGCAACCGAGAGTAAGTTGGAAGCGTCACTGATGTTGCTCAGGGCGGTCTTGAGACCTTCTGAACGGGCAAGCATTTTGGTAGCAATGGTCAAACCAGCGGGGTCATCTGCAGCGCTGTTGATGCGCTTGCCGGTGGAAATGCGGCCCTGGTGTAAGGCCAGCTGCTTGTTGATATTGACCAATGAGTTGAGGGCGTTAAGAGCGCCGATGTTACTTGCAATTCTAGTTACATCACCTTGTGCCATCACAAACCTCCATGTTTGTTTGTTTCTTCAGGGGATCCTTCCCCTGTTTGAGAGTTTGATGATCTTTCCAGATCGCTGGAAAAACCCGCGTACTTTATTTCTGTTCTTCGTTCTGACTGTTTCCTGTTTGTATCTCTATCTTTCACCTCCAGGAATTTGATCAGTTTTTTTCTTACACTAATAGTTTCGGCTGTTTGGCTGTTTCCTTGAGGGGCAGAACGTAAATACCGCGTTAATTTACTTTACCTGGTTGTTAGTTCTTTTGACATTTATGACTGTAATATGTAAGGTGGTAATTGGTTTACTATTTTTTGAAGGATTCACCGCAGAGGAGGAC
>CAITZN010000510.1 GCA_903896915.1 uncultured bacterium | reverse complement strand
GGGTTTATTCAAAAGCCGTATAAGTTTAGTGTTTTGA
Organism: uncultured bacterium; assembly: GCA_903896915.1. Lineage (GTDB taxonomy): Bacteria > Desulfobacterota > Desulfobulbia > Desulfobulbales > Desulfobulbaceae > Desulfobulbus. Next base: position 4,687 of record CAITZN010000510.1, on the reverse strand, counting down.
AAAAAGCGATCAGGAATATAGAATTCTGACCCAAGGGGGACTGAGTCCCTTCCGGGAGAAAATGGTCTGGTTGCCGGCAGGCGCGTAGCCCCATCACAAGCCGGTGGGTACCGCTCCCGATTTCCTGCTGAGGCAAGGAGCAACAACCATCATTTGCCTGCACAATGTGCCGTTGGGCTTGAGGCGATCATCACCCATACCCCTAACTGGTTTCATCACGCAACTTTTGGCAAGGGTGGTTCCTTCTAACAATGAAGCCCTCATGGTTCCCGCCCTCAGCCGGATTGTTTTCTCACCACCTTCATGTCTACATCAAATTCAAATCGTTAACCAGGGCATTAGGCGAAATCCCGGAATCACACATTCTCTTTACCACAACTGGAAAGAAAGAAGGTAAACGCAGGGCTCCTAACCCAGCATTTCAAAATGTAGTTCAGGAATCTCATTTACACCGTTCTGACCAGAGCCAGGAAGCTTGCTGTTTTTATTGGTACTCGAAAAGCATTTGCGATGGCAGTTAAGAATCAAGACACGAGCCAAAGGCAAACCGCTCTTAAGGAAATGATTGCGTCTGGTATTGGACAGAAAATGTTATAGCTGTAGGTCGATAAATGGACCCACCAAAAATAGAGATTTATTAACTGCAATTTTCCAACTGGACCCGACTGATTTCAATGGATCTATTTTCCCGATCATCTTCATTATCCTCAGAACCTCTGGCATCCAGAATGCGTCCCCGCACCTTGGAAGAGTACGTAGGGCAAGACCATATTCTCGGAGAAGGCCGGCTTTTGCGCCGTGCTATTCGGGCGGATCAGCTTTCATCATTGATTTTTTACGGCCCTCCCGGAACGGGAAAAACCACTCTGGCCCGGGTAATTGCCAACAACACCGCCAGCCGTTTTGTATCTATGAATGCCGTTCTCAGCGGCGTGAAGGATTTGCGGGAGGCCATTGAAGAAGCCCGGCAAGCTCAGGACTTGTACAGCAAACGCACCATCTTGTTTGTCGATGAGGTCCACCGGTGGAATAAATCCCAGCAGGATGCACTGCTCCCCTGGGTGGAAAAGGGCACCATTGTTCTGATCGGCGCTACCACGGAAAACCCCTATTTTGAAGTAAACAAAGCGCTGGTCAGCCGAAGCCGGGTTTTCCAACTGCGAGGACTGACAGAAGAAAATCTCCGACAGATCGTTACCCAGACCCTACAGGATGAGCAACGGGGCTACGGGAAATGGCAGGTAGAGTTTGAGACCGATGCACTGGATCACCTGGTGCGGGTAGCCTCAGGTGATGCCCGGTCGCTGCTGAATGCGTTACAGCTGGCTGTAGAAACCACCCCGGAAAGCTTTCCACCTCAGGAAAACAGCCGGATACACATTACCCTTGCCGCTGCTGAAGAGAGTATCCAGCAAAAAGCCGTTCTCTATGACAAAGAAGGGGATTATCACTTCGATACGATCAGCGCTTTTATCAAATCCCTTAGGGGGTCAGATCCCGACGGAGCCCTCTACTGGATGGCCCGCATGGTAAAGGCCGGCGAAGATCCCAGGTATATTTTCAGAAGGATGCTGATCTCAGCAAGTGAAGATGTTGGCATGGCTGATCCCTACGCATTAGGAGTCGTGGAAGCAGCCGCATCAGCCTATGACCGGGTGGGCTTACCGGAAGGGCATTTTCACCTCACCCAGGCAGCCCTGTATTTGGCGACCTGTGCCAAATCCAACTCAGCCCTGGCTTTTTTTGATGCCCTTGATGCAGTAGAAAAAGAAGAGGCCGAAGTTCCCAATCATTTACGGGATTCCAACCGGGACAAACACAGTTTCGGTCATGGAAAAGGTTACAAATATCCCCATGCTTTCCGGGATCATTGGGTGGCCCAGCAATACCTGCCCGGTACCCTGAAAGGCCGAATATTCTATCAACCCACCGGCCAGGGGTATGAGGGGACCATACAGACTCAGGTCATCCGGCAACGAGAAGAACAGTTGGACCGGATGCTGGAAGAGGAACCGGAAATCCTGACGTTCTCACCGGGTGACAAAGAACGGGACCGTTGGATTCGCCGCGTACAGGGAACGTCATCCTCCCGTAAGCAACTGCTGAAAGCCTTGACCGAACCGATGCAGATCGGCCGTTCCGACCGCATATTACTAGCGCCCCTCCGTTGGAATCAACTCTTTTGGGAACTGTTCCGTAAGGTCCCCGAAGGAGGACTCACCGCCCTATCCGACCGGGAAGATTACCGTAATTTAGTAGAATTTTCCATGGAAAGTCTCCCGGAATCAGAACGGCCCCTCCTCGTTGATTGCTCCCTTAAGGATCCTCAATGGCTGGATCATCCGGATCTTCATCCTCTGACATGGGAGCATGTTTTCCTGGACGGAATACTGGAGCAGCAAGAAAAGCTTCTCCCTCGGGTTCTGGAAGAAAAGCTTGCTCCCAACGGCTGGATTACCGGGTGCCTCCCCCTTCCCGGAGCAGGCAGCAGATTAAGTGAAGTACTCAAAGACCGGATAGAAGATAAACTCTTTTCTCAGATAAAAGAGGGGGAAGATCTCTTTTATACAGAAAGAGCCCCTTTACCCCAAAAAGAACAATTGGAAAACCTGGCTCATTTGAAATTAGTTGAGTGGACGCTGTTCTCCATCGAAGAATCCCTGTCACCCAATGCCCAGTGGCTTGCCCCCTGGATCAAAGATCAATCCGGTAGCTGGTTCCATTATGTCAGTCGGAACCAGAATGAAGAGGTTGCCAAGACAATCCGTGCCCTCCTACAACCGGAAAAACTTCCCTCCTCAATTCCTTGGAACCGCAAATGGCTAATTTACCGCCTTCGGAAAGAAGGTAAAATAAATATCCAAGAACCGGAAATCTGATCGGTAATCACGCTCACGGAGCTGTTTTCTGTTGAACCGCAGCCTGATGATGGAGAAAACTGCGGCCCGCCAGTGGCAGCAACAGGGCAAAAGCTCCGGCCAGGACCAGAAAGGTGGTGCTCAAGCCCCGGGTATCGCTCAAACTGCCGATCAGCGGGCCACTGACGACATATCCCAGGCGGAAGAGAAGATTGTGCAGGGAAAGTATGCTGGCCCGCATCTGCCGGGTGCAGTTGTGCTGAAGTAAGCTGCGCAGCACCGGACCCTGAAAACCGCGCATGGCTGTCAGGAGAAAGTAGAACAGAAAACTACCCATAGCCGAGGTCAGGCCAAGCCCGGCATAGCCCCCGACAATGAGCACGAAAAACAGCAGGCACATCCGCCGCAATCCCAGCACGTTTAACATTGTATGGCTGTAGTACGAGCAGATGGCGACCGTCAGATTGGCGCCAGCCCACACCGGTCCGAACCAGGTCAGCGGCACCTGGCACTGCTGCATGAACGGCTGGACCAGCCAGACTGGATAAAATGAAGCTAAACCGAGAAGCATACCGAAAAGCATGGTAGACCGTAGCACTCCCTTTTCCACGAAGGCAAACTGGCTGATACGCATAGCCTCGTTCAGGTGTGAGCTGATTAGAGGTCCTTTTTCCGCCTTGGGCTCATGAAGCGACAGCACCAGCACCAGCGCGATAACCCAGACGCCGATCTGCACGATGAAGGGAAGCAGCGGCGCGGTCACATACATGAGCCCGGCGCAGAGTGCACCGCCCGCCTCCCCGATCTGGGCCCATCCGGCCATACGCCCGTCGCAGCGGGTATACAGTTCCGTCCGACCACCGGCCCTCAAGGTCTCAAAGAGCAGGGCATTGTCCGTACCGCTGATGAAGGCATAGCTTACGCCGAGCAGCATCTCCGCTCCGATCACATGCCAGAAGGTGTGGGCGACCAGATAGATGCTCCAGCCCGCGATACCGAACAGGCAGGCGATGATCAGCGCCAGGCGGTATCCCAACCGGTCGCTGATATAGCCCGAAGGGTACTCCATGACCACATTGGCGGTGGAGAAGAAGACGTTGACCAGCAAAATTTCCGTAAGCGACAGACCAATCTGGTCTTTCCAGAACAAGGTGATGATCGCCATGGGAAAGAGCATCATCTTCAGAGCAGAAAAGATGTTCAGTTTAAGAACGTTGTTGGTCATGGTGAGGAGATTATTCTCGGGGTTGTTCTTCCGCATCGCTCCAAAATAACTGCCGAAACGTTCGTTAAAGTTAAACTTTCTCGGAAGTATGACTGACGAAGGATTCTGATCATCGTCTTTTATATAAAGCCATTTCTCTTTATTCCTTACATTAAGAATTGGTAGATAGAAACTGGATAAAAACTTGAAAGAATTATTCCAGGTAAGAGCATCATGAACCGCTGTATGGGTAAAGGGAAGGAAAACGAGCACCTGAGGGGACAAACGATGAGGTATACAGAAGCACGACCTGGTAGAGTCTTTATTTTGCGGCTGGAAGACGGCGATATCGTCCACGAAACCATTGAGCGGTTTGCCGTGTAGCATAACATCGTGGCAGCTCGCTAATCGTGGTCAGCGGTTCCGATAATGGCAGCCGGCTGGTGGGGCCGAGCGAGGATCGTGATTTGCCCCTGGAGCCGATGCAGTACGTCCTTGAGCACACCCGCGAAGTCGCTGGGGTTGACACCCTGTTCCGCGACGAAACCGGCATCCCGCTGCTTCACATGCACATGGCCTGCGGCCGAGCCGGTGCCACGTTAACCGGCTGTATCCGCATCGGAGT
>CAITZN010000509.1 GCA_903896915.1 uncultured bacterium | reverse complement strand
GGCCAAGGCACTTGACATTCACCAGCAACTGCCCGTTGTTAAACCTGCCCCGTAACCATCCTACCTACCCTGTCCCCGTGGCATCACCCCTTCTGGCGGTGCTGCGGCGATCTCATACGGAACGCTCATGAACCCACTGCGACGCGAACTTCTTTTTTCGTTGATCATCACCGTGCTCTGCCTGGCCTTGTATTGTATCGACATTGCCCATGTCCCAGCCGCCCCCGGCGGCCTGCATTGTCGCGCTCTGATCACAGCGGTCGACGACAGCAAGGTGCAAACCCATCTGATCGTCAAGACCAACGCCCAATACCTGACGGTGCGGCTGCTGGGCGGCCCGCACGAGGGACAGGAGGTCCAGGTAACCAATATGCTGACCGGCAAGATGGAACTCGACGAGTTCTATGAGACCGGCACGGTGATTCTGGTTGAATACAGCGCTCCGGACGGCAAGCCTACCAATGCGGTTGCCAGGGGCATCTACCGTCTGGGACTGCAACTCTTCCTCATCTGCCTTTTTGGTCTCCTTCTCGTTGCCGTTGCCGGGTTTACCGGTCTAAAGGCGGCCCTCTCTTTTGTTTTTGCCGCTCTGGTGCTGTGGAAGCTCTTCTTTCCCCTGCTCCTCCGCGGTTATCCACCCATTGCCACCGGACTGGTCATTGTCGCCCTGCTCACCGGAGTGGTCTGTTTCTCCGTGGGCGGTCTGACCCGGCGGGGTCTGGCCACCTTTGCCGGTTCTATGTTCGGCATCCTGCTCACCTGTGGTCTGGCGACACTGTTCACCCACCTGTTCCATCTGCACGGCGCTGTGCGCCCCTTTGCCGAAATGCTCCTCTATTCGGGATACTATCACCTGAACCTCACCGATATTTTCATTGCCAGCATCTTTATCGCCTGTTCCGGAGCGGTCATGGATCTGGCCATGGATATTGCCGCCACCATGGATGAGATCAAGTTCCGGCATCCCGAGATCGGCATGATCGAACACATGCGTTCAGGCCTTCGCGTTGGACGGGCCGTCACCGGCACCATGACCACCACCCTGCTGCTGGCCTATTCCGGCAGCCATGTCGCAATGTTCATGGTCTTTCTCGCCAAGGGGTTAGCTCCCGCCAATCTGCTCAACGCCCCCTTTGTCGCGGCCGAGGTGCTTAATATCCTGGTCGGAAGTTTCGGGGTGATCGCTGTTGCCCCCTGCACCGTAGTTATAGCTGCTTTGCTGTACCGTATTAGAAAACAACCTATTTTGAATCCTCCTGAACCCCTCATAACACTATTACGATCATGAACGCCTCCTGCACATCCGTATCCTGGAAATCCAATGGCCCTGCCTGGCTGCTGTCGCTGGCACTCAGTGTAGCCGTGTTGCTTGCTCCCGCCCTGTGGAATGGTTTTGCCCTCGTCTTTTTCGATACCTGCGGATATGTCGATAGGGTATTGACCATGACGCTGGCTCCAGGCCGGTCCTTTTTCTACGGACTCTTCCTGTGGGTCGCATCATTCGGCTGGTTTTCGTTCTGGGGGCCAGTGCTGGTGCAATCACTCATGACTCTGTGGGGCATTCAGCTCATGCTTCGCTGCCATAAAGTGCCGTCAGGTCCGATTACGACAGCAGCTTTCTGCCTAGCCTTGGGTGTCTCGACCGGCATTTCCTGGTATACCAGCCAGTTGATGCCGGACACCCTGATTCCCCTGGTGGTGCTGGGCCTCTGGCTGCTGGGTTTTCGTTGGCAGGAATTGCGATGGCTCGAACGGATCGGCTTGGCTGCAATGACCCTGCTGGGGCTGATGTCGCATATGTCCGGCATGGCGTTGGGGATAGGTCTGGTGCTTGTCATCCTCTTCACCAAAGTGGTGGCTAAAGGCCGGGCAGGTTCTCTCTCCGTATTCAGCCTGCCACCCGTCGCAGTAGTGGCCGCCAGTTTGCTCCTTATGCCGATCTTGCATTACAGCTTGCTGGGCAAGGCATCGTTTACTCCTGGTGGCCCGGTCTTTATCTTCGGGCGGCTGGTACAGGATGGTATCGCGCAACGCTGGCTGGCTGAACACTGTCCAGCACCTGGTGTTCGTTTGTGCGGTCTGCAGGACCGTCTTCCTCACACAGCCGATGAGTTCCTGTGGAACGGTGGCTCACCTTTCCAGGATATAGGCGCATGGAGTGGGTCTGCCAATGCTGAATTAGAGTATCTGGTGCGAGAAAGTATTAAGGCATACCCGTGGCTCTTTGTCTGGACCTCGCTGCGGGATACAGCGCAGCAAATGACCAAAGTGGCGACTGGCGATGGGTTGGATGAATTTCAAGGGCCGACGCGCTGGTTTTTCACCGACCTGCTACCTCGGACGGCGAAGCCCTTTCAAGAAGCCCACCAGCAGCAGGGTCAGGTCACCCAGCAGTTGTTTGATGCTTTAAACAGCGTGCATGTCCCCATTGCCTACCTCTCGGTATTGGCTCTGTTGGTGGTGGCGGGGTTTGGGATGCGTACCCGGAGGCATGATCTGGCGGGGCTGGCTCTTTTTGTCCTGGTGGCGCTCGTGGGCAATGCCTTCATCTGCGGCGCCCTCTCCAATCCCCATGACCGCTATCAAAGCCGCCTGGTTTGGCTGGCCACATTGGTCGTCGGTATGGCTGCGGTGAGCTGGCTGCAACAGCGGAGTAAAAAGCCTTAAAGCTCGACCAGGCCGGGAAAGACCGAGTCAGACCCTCTTCAGGTATTGAAATAGTAGGCGGTTTTCTGATGGATGGGGGTCGCCGGAGTGCTCAAATACCGCATCCGTTTCATCTCGCTCCGGCCGCGGGTGACCGTATCTAGAATCAGGCCGCAGGCCATACTGAGAAAGCCGATAATCATCATGCTCATCGACAGGACCGCAGTCGGCAAACGCGGCACCATCCCGGTCAGAATGAATTCACGTATAATCGGCAACATGAGGGCGACAGAAAAAAGGCAAAAGAATAAGGCAATGAACGAGAAAAAGGACATGGGTTTTTCTTCTTTGACAAAGACCAGAATCATCCACAAAATACGAAACCCGTCTTTAAAGGTGGAGAGCTTGCTGATCGAACCTGCGGGGCGATCTTTGTAGGGTGTTGCCACCTCGGCAATCGGCATCCTTAAATGCAGGGCGTGGATAGTGAGCTCGGTTTCCGTTTCAAAACCGACGGAAAGCGAGGGAAAGCTTTTCACATAGCGCCGGGAAAAGACGCGATAGCCGGAAAGCATATCTTTGACGCGATTGCCAAAGGTCCAGGAAACAATGCTGGTCAGGAGCCAGTTGCCGAACCGATGTCCCGGTCGGTAGGCCTCCTTGATATCGGTAACCCGGGCGCCGTTGACCATGTCCAACTGGTTATCGATCAGGAGTTTGATCATTTTGGGCGCAGAGGCCGCGTCATAGGTTGAATCACCATCCACCAGGATATAGACCTCGGCTTCAACATCGGCAAACATCCTCCGGACAACATTGCCCTTGCCCTGGAGCGGTTCAGAGCGGACGATTGCACCTGCCGCTAAGGCAACCTCCACGGTGCGATCCTTGGAATTGTTATCGTAAACGAGGATCTGGGCATCAGGGAGGGTGTGGCGAAAATCCTTGATCACTTGGCCGACAGTGGCTTCTTCATTAAAACAGGGGATCAAGACAGCGATATTCTCAGTTTTGGTCATGGCATCACGGCGAATGTATAGGTTGGTTAGCTCAGAACACAAGTCTGAAATCGGATAAGATGGCAGCAGGTGACTATTATTATTTTCGGTCACGGCGGCAGAAGAAAGAGAAACGGTTTATTAGTCTGCGCCATTTCCCTGAGAGAATATATTCTCTGCATTAATAACGTGTTAGCCGTTGATTATTTTTGAATCAGAG
>CAITZN010000508.1 GCA_903896915.1 uncultured bacterium | reverse complement strand
TCCCAGCCTCTCGCTTTCACTTCATCTATGGTTTGTCAATAACATGGGAAAGTTGCGACTCTCCGAGCATTGAATTTGAGTTATACTGAGGAGATTAACCTAAAGCCCTCCATTTTATTGAGAAATATTACTAAATAGGTAAGCAAAAGGCAATAAACTAAGAAGTGTTCCCCCTTTGATGGTTTATTTATTTCACGAGTTACTAACTAAACGACACGCTGAAAAATCGTTTCTCACCGAAAAAAACACAGCTCTTTTTCTCTAAGAAAGGGGCTTAATTCTGAACAGCATCGATGCTGTGCAAATTGAATTACAGCTCGCGCTTGTTCCTGAAAGATCGAGCGAACAAAGACGCTGAAGAGTATAATAGAGCGCATGGCAGGAGACATCCTCCGACCGTTTCGGCTCCATCAAACGTTGCCTTTGAGCAACCATTAGGAAACACGTTATGTCATTTGACCAATTTGGCCTTCGAAGCGAACTGCTTAAGGCTGTACAAAAAACCAAGGGGTACGCGGCCCCCACCGCCATTCAGGCCAGGGCTATTCCTGTAATTCTTGACGGCCGGGATATTCTTGCCCGCGCCCAAACCGGAACCGGGAAAACAGATGCATTTGCCATTCCCCTAGTCGAAATCTTGAGCCGTGAGAATGGCAACGGTCGCGACCCGCGCGCACTTGTTCTGACACCCACCCGGGAACTAGCGCTTCAGGTGGGAGAGAGCATCAAAGCCTATGCACGGACTGTCTCGATGCGATGCACTGTGGTGCACGGCGGGGTGCGCATCGAACCGCAGATCGAACGGTTAAAACGCGGCATCGATATTCTTGTAGCCACACCGGGCCGCCTGTTGGATCTTGTCGGTCAAGGTCATCTGGATCTTTCCCAGATAGAGTTTCTGGTTTTTGATGAGGCGGATCGAATGCTGGATTTAGGATTCCATGAGGAAATTTCCAAGATCCTCGACCTTGTTCCAGCGGAGCGCAGGACGATGCTCTTTTCAGCCACTTATACCCAACAGATTCGGAATCTGGCCGGAATAATGCTGCAGAATCCTGAATATATCGAGGTAACACCTAGCAATACAGCCGCAGAATCGGTGGTGCAAAAGGTGCATCTGGTCGCCCAGGCAAATAAACTAGCTCTTCTCATCCATCTGATCGCCAGAGAAGACTGGAGCCAGGTTCTGGTTTTTACCCGTACAAAACACGGGGCAAACAGGATCACGGAAAAACTTGTCGCCCAAGAACTCAGCGCCGCTGCACTCCACGGCAACAAAAGCCAATCTCTCAGGACACGCACTCTCGCTGAGTTCAAGAGCGGCGCCATCCGGATACTTGTGGCAACGGATGTGGCCGCAAGGGGCCTGGACATCACCAATCTGCCTTACGTGGTCAACTACGACATGCCGAGTATCCCCGAGGATTATGTGCATCGCATCGGTCGCACCGGCCGTGCTGGGGTTATCGGTATTGCAGTCTCACTGGTCAGTCATGAGGAAGAAAGGCACCTGCAAAACATTGAAAATTTGTTAAATCAACAGATTCCGGTGGAAAAAGTGTATGGGTACACAGAGGATAGCGATGTTCCTGATTTTGTCCTCTATCGACCCAACAACGCCTCCAGCGAAAAAAAGGCAAACAAGGACATAAAAGAGTTGGTTGCCAGCAGAAATGCTGCCAAACAACGGTTGAAGACCCCTGACGTACAACCTGAGGAGTCAGCTAAACGCTCGGGAATGAGATCGAAAGCAGCATCCGGCAGGAGAAACGATAAGTCGGCAACAAAGCCGGCCCGCTCAGGCGGTCGGGCGCCACAATCTTCTCATCAAAATAAGTCCAAGAAAAAGAGATAGATAGGGGTTA
>CAITZN010000507.1 GCA_903896915.1 uncultured bacterium | reverse complement strand
GACCTACCTCAATCCGATGCGGTATTTTTTGACCATTGTCCGCCGGGTTTTTCTCGAAGGCGCTGCTCTGCAATATTTCTGGAACGACCTCTGGCCGATGTCGATCATCGCCGTTGCCACGCTGACCATGGCTACCTGGCTGTTTCGACATCGGATGTATTAATTTTGAAGCAATTCGGTAACTTTTACCCTTGGAGTCCTCACTAAAGAAGGAACTCCGGTTATGTAGTCGTTTTGATGCTTGTTGCTCCTGATACTTTCGGGTAATGTTTATGAGAGCCTTTTCTTGCTGATGTTATAAGGTATTTTCGCAAATTCAATATCTCGGTAGGCGAAAATTATCACTTAAATATTATGTTATTTCAGTATATTGATCAAACTCCTGGTTGACACAAAACTAGCTCTTAAGCTTGTTTCACTTATGTGTTCTGGAGTTATACTATGCAATCCGAACTACGCACTAAAGCATTAAACTGGATAAATCTTTGGGTTCCAGCAGGGACGGAAGTGAAATCCAAAAACCCGAACTAAAAGTTCACTCAGTTAACAAACCTTAGTCTCGAATCTTTGATGAATGATTGGCAAGCAAAGTCAGATGAGGGTCTTCCTACTCTGGCAAAATAAATAAAGGCTTTTTCAAGGACGACTATGTATTCGCCATTTCGTATGAAGGGATTAGGCTGGATAGATCTTAATGTTCCTGCAGGGGTGGTGGTAAAATCTAATGACCCGGGTACAAAATTCTTTGAGATAACAGGTTATACTCACACGCAATTGATGGATATTTGGGAAAATCACCATAATATTCCTATTAAAGGGTGGACATCTTCCTGCCTTAATTTCGTGATGCATTATCTCGATTATATGAAATTGCCCAGGGAGTTAGTGGCGACTTTCGATACTGTAAAAATTAAGGATTTCCTTAAAACGAAGTATAAAGACTATGCCTGGAGGGATCCCTCTGAGGCACTATGGCCAAGCCCCGGAGACATCTGCATCTGGCCCGGACAACATGTAGGTATCTCCCTGGATGTTTTTTATAATGAATATTTTATTGATCAAATTATAGAGGGAGGAGATGTTGATGAGGCAATTATAGCCTGGAGAACGGTAGAAGGTGGGCAATGTACTCCTCCTAAATGGCTTCCGATGGCATACGATGAAAAAAGACAAAGGAATTGGCAAAAAGTTGATAGAATAAATTGTTTCGACAGCGTCAAAAGGAAGACGTATCCAGATGATTCAGCTGCTCCTCAACTCGCTAAATTTACTCGCAAAACGTTACAGGGGTGGATTGATATCGATCGCTTTTTTTATGCATCTGCTGACGGAGCACCGGACTTAAAAACCAACGCCGAAGTCGAGGCTAGAAACCGCCACTGGCTTAACAGAGAGGGTCAGGTGGCCGATCCAAATTCTCCGGATGGGTCCTGGGGGAATGGATATTTCAGTACTAACGGAATATTGCCTGAAGATCCCTTTAACCGTGGACGACTACCACATCCTCGGTCACCTGAGGGGCGGTTAGTCGATCCACTGAAAATAATGCGGTTTAGAAAAGACTACGATATGAGCTAAGTGCTTATTGAATCTTCGCGAGTTTAGAAATCGTATACCTGAGATTAATAATTTTTCGAATTCAACAATGCGTTAGAGATCGAACATCGCTGGCCTGGAAGCAGTTGGCAGTTGGCAGTAGTCAATAGGAGAAAAAGAAGTTGATTAATTTTCCGGCATATCGGAATCAAAAGGCAGGGCTTAACGGCTCTGCCTTTTTTGTATAGATGGCCTGAAAGGTTATGTGCCCGAACAGTGGGGGATGGGGTGGGGGGTAGGGTCAATCACTTAACTTTTGACAAGATAAGTGATTGATGTTGTGCTATTCTTTTCCTGAAAATTTATTATCCCTCTTGGCTTGCTTGGCCGCACGCTTTTCTTTCAAAGATTTGGTCGGTTCCTTTTTAACATTCACTTGTTTGGTGTTTTTTTCCTTAGCCATGTCGGTACCTTTTAGAGATGGTTGTTTGTGGTTATTCGCCGACACTTCCTCACCTGATAGTTAAGGAGGTGTTGGCGAGTTGTTACACTACGAAAAAAATGGGTATTTATCTCCTGGGAGGAGGCCGGTTGCTTCTCCGCTGACCGCTTTTGTCTGCATTATTCAAATTTTTCTTAAATTTTGGTTTTACTACTCGTTTGAAATCGTTGACAAACAAATCATCTTCGGCCCATTCAGTTGGGATCTTATGATGAATGTATTCCTCAATAGCGTCCAGATAGAGCGCTCCTTCTTCATCGGCAAAGGATATAGCCTTCCCTTCTGCTCCAGCACGGGCTGTGCGTCCGATGCGATGGACATAATCCTCGCAATCTTCAGGGAGATCGTAGTTGATTACATGCGAGACCCCTTCAATATGCAGTCCTCTTGAGGCAACATCTGTTGCAATCAGGATCGGCAATTTCCCATTCTTGAAATCCGCCATGATGCGCAGCCGTTTTTCCTGGGCGACATCTCCTGAAATCAGGCGGCAAGGGAAGTCATTTGCATTCATGCGGTCGTGCAGGTACTCGCCTTCACGTTTGGTGTTAATGAAAATCATCGTGCGTTCCATGCCGTCCCGGCGCAGCAGACCGAGCAGCAAAGGAAACTTCTCCTTGCGGCCAACATGGAAGAGAACCTCCTCAACATTATCCGCTGTCATCTGATCACCAGTGACGCTTACTTTTTCCGGAACATTCATGAACTCATAGGCTAACTCCATCACCCGCTGATTGAGTGTGGCGGAAAACATCAGATTCTGACGCTTGTCAAACGGAGGCAGACGTCGCAGAATAAAACGAAGGTCAGCAATAAACCCCATATCAAACATTCTATCAGCCTCATCGATAACGAGCATTTCGACATCACTGAGCGTATAAACTTTTTGTTTGAGGTAATCAATCAGGCGGCCCGGTGTGCCGATTATGACATCTGCGCCATTGCGCAGAGCGTCGCGCTGTTTCATGTAATCCACACCGCCATAAATTGCCTGGACGGACAAACCGCAATGCTTTCCTAGTAGTTTGGCATCATTGTCGATCTGAACAACGAGCTCCCTTGTTGGGGCCAGGATCAGCGCACGGGGATTCTTGCCTGTAGCGTTCTTGTTTTTCAGTAAACGGTCAAAAAGGGTGACCAGAAAGGCCGCCGTCTTGCCGGTGCCTGTTTGCCCCCGACCTGCGACATCCTTACCACTCAGAGTCAATGGCAGGGTTAATTCCTGGATAGGTGTACATGTTGTGAATCCTGCTTCAGCAATGCCTCTGCTTAAGGATTCAGGTAGAGCGAGTTCTGCAAATTGCATCCATTTTCCTTGTGAAAAAATTAATATTTATTTGTAATTCTGTTTTTTATTATATGCATCACAACTGAATCTGGCAATGTGAACCTTCCTGTGATGGTGTGTGTGATGAGCTAGCAACAATGATAAAGGTTTACTGAGTTTTTGATCCGGTGACATTTAAATGCAAAAAATCAAACAGATAGAAAGGAAGCACTGCATGTGAATTATTCGAGAGTCTTGCTGCCCTACTGATGGATCATATTTTTGCCCGAATCGTTTATCATGTAGATACAACCCTGACAAAAGCGTCCTATTGCTTTCCTTTCTCGCAACCAGGCACGAAGGCGCGCTATCTAAAGCAATTTGGATCAGTCAGCCTTGAAATTGAGCAGCACGGAATCCCGTACAGGAAAGAATTGACGCATAACAGTCTTTGATTTTTCCAGCATGATCTTCGAGGCTTTGACTGAATCGGTTTCTTTGTATTTATCGGAAAGATAAATAATTTCGCGAATACCGGCTTGAATAATCACCTTGGTGCATTCGTTACAAGGGAAGAGGGCGACGTAGAGTCGGCAATCCCGCAGATTATTGGTAATGGAGTTAAGCACGGCATTGAGTTCGGCGTGACAGACATAAGGATACTTGGTGTCTAGATAGTTTCCTTCTCTTGCCCAGGGTAACTCGTCATCCGAGCAACGCCACGGAAAGCCGTTATAACCGACCCCGACGATCTTGTTTTGAGAGTTGGCCACGCAGGCCCCCACTTGGGTATTCGGGTCCTTGGAGCGGTGTCCGGAAAGGATCGCCACCGCCATGAAATATTCGTCCCAGGAGAGATATCCCGTTCTTTTTGTGGTGGTGTTACTTGCTGGGCTCATTGGTCACCTGTTGCGCTTTGAACTGACGTCTCCGTTCCCGCCAATCAAGGGCGGTTCCGGCTGCTTTATCAACAAATTTTTTAATGGCTTGGAAATAGAGTTGACCGGCGACAGCAATGAGCGAATTGTGATCAGCCCCAGGCACGATCTGCAGTTCCTTGCTCTTGGCACCACTTTCTGCGTGGAGTTTTTCTGCCTGCCAGAGTGGAATCAACTGGTCGTACTGGCCATGAAGAATAAAGGTAGGTTTGGTAAATTGGCTTATTTTGCTGCTATTGTTAAAGGTCTGTTCTTCCGTAATGCCTATCTTCTCGAGGTCGAGGCCAAGGACCTTGGCCAGCGGCAGGGTTTTGGCAAAGCCCGATTCGATAATCAGGCCACTGATTGCATCGCTGTGATTGACAGCAACATCTATAGCGCTGGCGCTGCCAAGCGATCGTCCCATGATCAACAGGGCGCCAGTGTAACCATGCTCGCTGAGCCATCGTTGTAATTGTACAAAGAGGGCATTGCTGTCCGGCAGCATGGTGCTGGTCAGCGGTGTTCCGTCGCTCCATCCATAGCCACGGTACGTAGTAACCAGGAAATTGATGCCCTGTTGCAGATAATAAGGACCGATTGTATCGTAATCAGGAACGATTTCACCGTTACCATGAAAAAATATCAAAGTTGGGGCTGTGATTGAGTGGCTGAAGAGTCGACAGCCGATGGTGATACCGCCTTCGACTTGGGGTTCGAGATCGATAGCTCCGGGAGGGGTTGCATTTTTTTTGACCTTGATCGGGTGAAAAATGAGTTGGGTTATTTCAGGTCGATCCATAATATTCTGTTCGGACAATTGAGTCTCCATGGTTGAATGCTCTTTGCTGTAGCCGCAGGTCGGGATAACAAAAAAGGAAAGCCAGTAAAGGCCGAGGAAAAGCGCAATACGATACGCAGTCCCGCAGGTTGTACATTTTTGCACCCTCATTCCACCCTGCATTGTGTATGTCTATCGTCAATCCATTTTTTCAATCGATCGTAGTGTGTCCATGAGGTAAGAGAGGAAACGCATCAGAAGAGCAGTGAGGGTAACCATCTTTTGTTGACTCTTTTCAGGATTCGTCTGCAGCTCAAGTATACCTTGTAAATTTCCATCTGCCGAATACATTTTCAAGCCAGCATAGCTTGCAATCTTTACATAAAATTTCTAAGATGTTAATTGAATAATTAATCAAATCTTCAAAGAAGCTTTGAGGTGCATCAAGAAGATGGTCAGAAGACTCTATCGAACTGTTGCCGTAGCAGGAGCCTTGAGCCTGCTCAATGCTTCATCGGTTCAATCCGGTACGATACCTTCCGTGATAGAGGAAAATACGCGTGTCCAGGCGGTAGTCACAAACAGGACGACTAACAATAATCAGACAGAGGGCCGTGGCAGTAAACACGAAAGGCCGCGGAGCAGTGAGTTTTTCGCTCTTAGCTGTTTGCTTCTAGACAATGCGTTTCTTCCAGGCAATGCTATTGACAGTCGCATCAGTGCCTTTGACCCAGCTGTTGTTGACCGTTTTGTCAGTGCCAATGCTGTGGATTGGGCTTCAAGTCCTATCAAAAGCGGCTCTATGGGGCGTTCCTTCAAAACTCTTTTCAATCCTCCCGTTGTAACTTCGGAGAGAATCAACATACAGCCCCTGGCCATAAGAAAAGATTCTCCCGCCTTTGGAAATTTTGTTGCTACCATATTGCCTCATTCGAAAGTTCTTTCGACTGACGATAGATATGCCTTCGATCAACTCTCCTATTTTGAAAGCAACAGCTCCTTGAAAACTGCTTCTGTTTCGAAAGAGCTGCAGGGTGTTGCTCCCATAGCTACGGTCAAGGCCGGTAAAACACCATTGAGCTATAGCTATAAAACAGACAAGGTGGCTCTCAATTCCGGCATCTCATGGATTAAGAACCTTGCCGATTCCAGGGGGGGGTCCGAAACCTTTCAAAAGGCTGGGTTTGAAGGTGATCCCGACAAGGTGCCCGGAGTGAACTTTAATCTTGGCGCAAGCTACCAGGCTTTATCGTTGACTGGCGGTTATATTCGCGCCATTGACAGGTATGCCACCAATCAGCCATCCTTTACAGGTAACGAGGCAGAATCAGGGGCCTGGAGCAGTGAAATTGCCTACACCACAGAACTGCTGCGCAAAGATACGGTCTTGGCAGTAGGATATCAAAAGTCATCGGAATCAATGAAATTATACTTGCCTGAACAGCGGTACATCACGAAGGCTTCCATGGTCATCTTTGATGGCACGATTTTTAGTCTTGAATACTACCGTGACAGAGATTATTCCGTGAAAAATGGAGGTAACAATAGTGAAGGCTATGGCATTGCAACCAAAATTGGTTTTGAATTCCAGGTAGATCGATGAATGCGTGTCCTTGCGTTTACACCATCCTTGAAGTTGGCCAACTCCACAGAACCCCTTTCCCTACAGATTTAGTTTCTTTTTATTGAATTATCGATAGTTGTGCGATTATTCACTTTGCAGTGCCGTAAGCTCATGAATGCCTGTTACCGGTCGACAGTAGCACGAGCACCTTTAGAAGAATAATTCGCTTTTTACATGCAAAACGAGACTCAGCTCACTGCAAATACGTGTCAAAGAGTTACTTGGAATTATCCTCTTTGAGGTGTTCCAGCAATGCTGCAAAATCGTTCTCTAGATTTTTCAGGAGGAGTTCGTAAGGTAGGTCGCTGTCCGTTCTGACACCCTGGTGCATCTCCTCGGCCTTGGCCGCCAGACTACTCAGGCCGCATTGGAGCAGGGTCCCTTTTAGAGTATGGGCGGCCCTGCCCAGGGCCGGGTAATCTTTCCCGTCAAGGGCCGTTTTCGCTTTTTCGAGATTGTCGGCAAGGCTCATGCAGGCAGCTTTTAGAACGCGTTCAATTTGGTCTGCTTTCAGGTTGGTGGAGGCATGCAAATAAGCCTTCACCCAAGAGACAGTTGCCTGGGCTTCGGAGGCTTCAACTTTCTGAGCGCTCTTTCCCAACAGATGATTCCCGGTTACCAGTGAACGAAATAAATTGGTCAAATCAGCTGGCTGAAAGGGTTTAGTTATATAGCTGTCCATACCGGCATTCAGGCACATATCCCGGTCCCCGCCCATAGCATGAGCGGTCATGGCGACGATTGGGATATGGCCACCGCGAAGTCGATTGTTCAAATCGCGGACCATATCCTTGGCCAGGTCCATATGTAATGGTAATCGCTGTTCTAGGGCACGGATTATGGATGTGGTGGCTAAGCCGTCCATGAGCGGCATCTGGAGATCCATAAGAACAAGGTCAAAATCCTGGTTGCGCAGTGCTTCCAGGGCCATCAGGCCATTGGATGCGGTACGCACTCGATGGTCTTTTTCTAGCATCATCCCTGCAATGTCGCGGTTAACTTCATTGTCATCCACCACCAGGATGCGTAGACCCTTGATCGCTGGAATGGACTGATCATCGTTGATGACGTCCTCCGGCAAGGCTCCGGCCCACGGTTCGAGGTCAAGGGTCAAGTGGAAGGTGCTGCCATGGCCAATCTGGCTCTCGACCCACAAAGTTCCACCCATGAGCGCAGTCAATTGTTTGCTGATCGATAATCCAAGACCGGTACCGCCGTACTCTCTTGCATACGAGCTGTCGGCTTGTTCGAAGCTCATGAAAATCCGTTCGAGCT
>CAITZN010000506.1 GCA_903896915.1 uncultured bacterium | reverse complement strand
GCTATCTTTTCTTTCTGTTTTTTTGTCAACTTACCAGCAACACGAATACTAACGTAGGGCATACTACAACCTCCACCTTTTGATTTTTATCATTGCATCTCCCTCGCGATCGGCTCACTACAAAAGTATTCCGACAGCACCATAAATACTCACAAAGCACCTCTATTCCGCTTTTTTCCGATAAACGAAGGGACATGGCGCCTGTTCCCTTTTTGCAAGACAAACACATCCAACACAGGTAAAACATATCAGAATTTTACCTGTAAGTCGATCAGGTTTCCACCAAGGAAACTTGAGATCGTGTACGAAATGAGGAGTGGTAAATATGCATGTCATCGTCACTGGTGGCGCCGGTTACATCGGCAGCCACACCTGCCTGGAACTGCTGAACGCTGGTTATCAGGTTACCGTTATCGACAACCTCTGCAATTCAAGCAAGGAATCGATCAAACGTGTTGAAGACCTAACCGGCAAGTCCATCGCTTTCTTTGAGGTTGACCTGGTTGATAGAAACACCCTGCAAGATGTGTTTGCGAAAACCCAGGATGTCCAAGCGGTCATCCATTTTGCAGGTTTAAAAGCGGTCGGCGAATCCGTTCAACGCCCGCTCCTCTACTATCAAAACAATCTGTTCTCGACCCTGAATCTTTGCCAGGTCATGCAGGAACAGGGCATCAAGAATCTTGTCTTCTCCTCGTCAGCCACGGTCTATGGCGATCCGGCAACTGTACCCATCAGAGAAAGCTTTCCCCTCTCCTGCACCAACCCCTATGGTCGCACCAAACTGATGACCGAGGAAATCCTACGCGATCTGCACCTGGCTGACCCACAATGGAACATTGCCTTACTCCGCTATTTCAACCCAGTCGGAGCCCATAAAAGCGGCCTGATAGGTGAAGACCCGAGCGGCATCCCTAACAATCTCGTACCATACATTGCACAAGTGGCATCAGGAAAATTACAGCGCCTCTCAATCTACGGCAACGATTACCCCACGGCCGACGGAACCGGAGTGCGTGATTACATACATGTTGTCGACCTGGCTATCGGCCATCTGCGGGCGATTGAAAAGCTTACAAAGAATCCAGGTGTTATCACATACAACCTTGGGACGGGACAGGGCTATTCAGTCCTCGACATGGTCAAAGCCTTTGCCTTGGCCAGTGGCAAACAGATACCATACCGCTTTACCGACCGCAGAGCCGGCGACATTGCCCGATGCTATGCCGACCCGACCCTCGCCCATAAGGAACTGGGGTGGAAGGCTCAGTTTGGTATTCAGGAAATGTGCGAGGATACCTGGCGCTGGCAGTTGGCCAACCCTGAAGGATATAGATGAACGGATCTTAAGAGAAAGCGGTAGCTTCCCAAGTCGCTCATCACTATATTGTGGCGTCCTCGATATTCGCCTTCGTGATAGAAAGAAAACTTACGCTGTTGAATCAGAAAATATGGTTAACCCTTTAGTACCGACAACCGAAGATACCCTTTATTCCACAGGCGTGATCGAAGAAGATTTTGCCTTCAATGACCGGGTGGCCGAAGTTTTCGATGACATGCTCAATCGATCTATTCCCTATTACCGTACGGTGGTCGATGGTATGGCGCAGTTACTATCCTGCCGATTACCTGCGGGTTCGACGATCTATGACCTAGGCTGCGCAACCGGCACGACCTTGCTGGAATTGGCAAGACGGGTACCTGCCATGAATTTTCACTATATTGGGATAGACAACGCTCCGGCTATGCTGGACAAGGCCCGCAAAAAAAGCACAATGTTCGGCAAGACTGCTGTTCTTGATTTCCAGCAAGACGATATCACCAGCTGCCCTCTACCGGCGGCAGCAGGCATTATCTGCAACTACACCCTGCAGTTTCTTCGCCCGATAACTCGACAGAGCTTTGTCAGGAGACTTTATGAGGCGCTACCCGCTGGGGGGGTTTTATTTCTCAGCGAAAAAACTATCTCCCATTGCAGTCGGCTCAACAGAGATTTCATTGAAATCTACCATGCTTTCAAAAAACAGCAGGGATATTCAGAACTCGAGATTGCTGCCAAACGCGAAGCTCTGGAAAACATATTGATCCCCTTTTCCCTTCAAGAAAACATCGCACTGCTTCAGGATGCAGGATTTGAGGAAATCGAGACCTTCTTCAAATGGTTCAACTTCACCTCCCTCGTAGCCATAAAGCGACAGTAACATGGATTTGTTTCAGCGTTTTCCCAAGGCTCACCTTGACGAACTTCAACGTCTTCTTGAAGAAAAGTCTCTCTGGATCAATCAAGATAAACAGGGATTCCTTCGGTACCGCACCCCCTTTCAGGCCATACAACATCTGCGGGCCTCAACCTGCGACTTCTCCGGAGACGTGGTTCGGATTGGCACTGCTGAAGATCTGAATGCTGATGATCGGCGACTTGTTGATAAAATCCTGCGAATATTTATGCCGTGGAGGAAAGGACCTTTTTCGATTTTCGGCATCGACATTGATGCCGAATGGCGGAGCGAGAGAAAATGGAACCGTATTATCCCAAAACTACCCGATATTTCTGGTAAGGTTATAGCTGATATCGGCTGCAACAATGGCTATTACATGTTTCGCATGGCCGCACATCAGCCTGAGTTTGTGCTGGGGTTCGAGCCCTACGTTCAGCATCATTACACTTTCAACACCTTGAACACCTTTGCAGGGCAGACTCGACTGCAGACAGAGTTGCTGGGCATCGAACATCTGCATCTTTTCCCCGAGTGTTTTGATGTGATTTTCTGCCTCGGCATCCTCTACCACCGCCCCTCACCGCTTGACGCTCTGCGTGACCTGCACACCGCTCTCAAACCAGGGGGCTCGCTGATTGTGGAATCCCAGGCCATTCCCGGAAGCGAGCCGATAGCCCTTTTCCCTGAACATACCTATGCCAAAGTTCCCGGCACCTGGTTCGTACCCACAGCGGCTTGCCTGCGCAACTGGATGACGCGAACAGGCTTCCAAGCGGTGGAATTTTTCTGTGACCATGCCATGAGTAGCGAGGAGCAGCGACGAACCGACTGGATGACCTTTGAATCCTATGAAGATTTCATTGACAAGCACAACCCGGCGCGTACTATAGAAGGATATCCAGCTCCCTGCAGGGTATTCTTCAAAGCAACAAAATAACTGTTCCTGCACTACCCTACATCGAACAGTATCTCCGGCTGTATTATGCAGCCTTACATTCTTATAACGAAAGAACCAGGTGAGTTGATTATGAATGCATATGATTGCACATTGTACCACGGCGGCTTAAAAGGAGCAGAATCTGTTTTTGGTGAAAACGCGGAGAAATACGGCGTTGCTGAGGTGATTTTCACTTTCGAAAACCACCGTCTTAACCGTGACCGTAATTCGATCATGCTGAGCGAGGAAGAATTGCAACGAGGCGATATCAGCATGGAACTCGCCTCCAGAATGATGAACCGAACCTACTATGAAACCGAAAAAATCCGCAGAGTCCTGCAAACGATCTTCCACATGGTCAACAGAGGGCACCAGGTCTTCGTTATCGGCAACATTCTCGATGACGATTCGGTTAAAGGAGGAACCGGCTGGGCGGTGGAATTGGCAAAATTATTCAACCGGCCTCTCCACGTTTACGACCAAGGTCGCACCCAATGGTTCACCTGGAAGGACGGCTCCTGGAAAGAAGATTCTCCCAAAATTTGCTATAGCACCTTTGTTGGCTCGGGAACACGATATCTCAGCGATGATGGTATTACCGCCATTACACAACTTTTCGCCGACAGTTTCGGCAAATAAAGAGCAATGAACACCATGCTGCCATCCCACATGAAAAATCATAGGGGATGAAACCACATCGCGATTTAGACTGATCTTCTTATTTTAAATCGCGATGTTATTATATCAAAATGCAGTTTTTCACCTTGTCCGGACATCCCCCCTTTTTCACCCTGCAAACACACATTTCATTACTTGTCCTCAGCCTACTCCTGGAAGTCACAAGCTCCGAGATTCGTCACCGGTATCGACTCATCGTATCAGATTCGATGCGTGCTCTCTAAATCCTGTAATAATGTAAAAGGTGGGAGAAAATGGCAAATGAGCTATTTGCCTATGCAGAAACGGCTAAAAACAGCCTCAAGGATATCGTCTGGGGTCGTTAATCCAGTAATATCGCCTAAATAATCAAGGGCCGACTGAACCTCAACTGCCAACAGATCTACCGGCGCGCCTGCCAGGATTGCCTGCTCAAATTCCCGACAGGCATCAAGGGTCTTCTGCAAAACTGAACGATGCCGGGTATTGGGTGCATACGTCATCTGCTCACAGATTTCATCACCATCGGCAATGACAACTTGGTAAATAGCATCTTGAAGAGCATCAAGCCCCTGATGGTTCTTAGCTGAAATCGCAACAACCTTTTCTCCAGGAAACTCCCCAGACACGCTTCGCAACTGCTCGGAGGCAACAAGATCCTGTTTGTTGATAACAACCAAGTGTTTTTTGTCCCGGACAGTGCAATACAGTTCTTGATCGCGAACCCCCACCCCGGCTAAAGCATCTACGAGGAACAGTACCAAATCGGCTTCGTTGAGTTTTTGCCGCGCCCTTTCGATTCCCATAGCCTCCACCGGGTCCTCATGCATTCTGATGCCGGCAGTATCGATTAAGTGAACGGGAATCCCACGGATGGCAATCTGTTCCTCTATTGTATCACGGGTTGTTCCCGGAAGAGAATTCACCAGCGCCCTTTCTTCCCGCAAAAGGGCGTTCAGCAGACTAGATT
>CAITZN010000505.1 GCA_903896915.1 uncultured bacterium | reverse complement strand
AGGCCGCAGTCCGGTACGCCGGTTTTTTTTCGGTTGATTGGCAACCCGCAAGGACAGGACTACTTCCTTGATCTGGACGGTTTTTGCTGGCGCCTGCTCACCTATATCGACAATTCACGAACGCTGACCAGCCTGCAGAATTTGCAGCAGGCTGAAGAGATTGGCCGCCTGCTCGGGCAGTTTCATCTCCTGGTTGCCGGGCTTGACCATGCTTCCCTTGCTGATCCACTGCCGGATTTTCATGTCACCCCCCGATATCTGGAACATTTTGACGCCATTGACGGCAGTGCCAGAACCAGCAACGATCAGGAGGCTTACTGCCAGAGCGTTATTGCAGCCCAGCGCCAAACAGCCGGCCTCCTGGAAGAGGCGCGGGACCATCTGAGTATGCAGGTGATCCATGGCGACCCGAAAGCCGCTAATTTTCTTTTTGCAGCGGATTCGGATCGGGCCATCAGTCTTGTCGATCTCGACACTGTCAAGCCGGGGCTGCTCCTCCATGACCTGGGCGACTGCCTCAGGTCATGCTGCAACCGGTTAAGTGAGGCGCATGCCGATCCAGCTGCCACGGTTTTTGATCCCGACCTTTTTCAATCCCTGCTTTCCGGCTATTGGCAGCAGGCCGGGGATCTGCTGACGGCGGCCGACCGGGCCTTGCTTGTGGCGGCGGTGAAGCTGATCAGTTTTGAACTCGGCCTGCGGTTTTTTACCGATCATCTGAATGGCGATCGATATTTCAAGGTGAGCCAGCCGGGACTCAATCTGCAGCGGGCGATCATTCAATTCCAGCTTAACCAATCCATCCGGGAACAGGAACACGACTTGGAGCAGCGACTTCAGGCGTTCGTGTAGAAACGCAACATTACTCGCCACCCTTTACGAGGCCCACTGACCCTGCAACGAGGACTGGGCCAATCAGGCCCTCCCTTCAGCGCAGCCTTGCAATTGTGAGCAAGGCAGTTTATAGCTTTGCGCAGGCTACCCTGTGCTTTCCGGTACCCCTTGGCAACCGGATGCAGGTTATTTTAACCGGTGATTATTGTTCACAGACGAGGAAAAATATGACGATCAGCAAGGGCAACACCGTTGCCATCACCTACACCCTGACCCTGGACAACGGCGAAACCGTCGATAGTAATGTCGATGCGGAGCCGCTTACCTTTACTCAAGGGTCCAATGAGATCATTCCTGGACTTGAAAACGCCCTGGAAGGCAGAAAAGCCGGGGATACTTTCAAGGTCAGCGTCCAGCCCGAGGATGGCTATGGAGTCTTGTCAGATGAGGCCTTCATCGAAGTCCCCAAGGAGCATCTGCCTCCAGAAGCCCAGGAGATCGGGGCGCAGCTGACCGCCGTCGGCCCCGAGGGGCAGGAGCTCTACGGAGTGGTCATTGAAATGGTTGAAGAAATTGCGAAGCTTGATTTTAATCACCCCCTCGCCGGCGAAGTCCTCCATTTTGATGTCACCATCCTCGATGTTAAATAAGTCTGCCTACCGATCGATATCCGCCTCGTCATGAACGCCTCCCCCTATACCCTTCTGAGCCGGTCAACGGAATGCCAGGCCCGCTGCGGCGAAATCGCCACTCTGCACGGCGTCGTGCAGACACCGGTATTCATGCCGGTGGGCACCTTGGGCACGGTCAAGGCGATGACACCGGAGAATGTGATCGAGGTCGGGGCACAGATCATCCTTGGTAACACCTACCACCTCTATATCCGTCCCGGCCATGAACTCATTCGCAGCTTCGGCGGCCTGCACCAGTTTATGCACTGGGATGGGCCGATTCTCACCGACAGCGGGGGTTTCCAGATTTTCAGTCTCCAGGATCTGGCCAAGATCACCGAAGAGGGGGCGGCTTTCCGTTCGCATCTTGACGGGGCTCGCCTGTTCTTGAGTCCAGAGGACGCCATCGAGGTGCAGGAGGCTCTCGGCTCCGATATCATGATGGTCCTGGATACCTGCATTCCGTATCCGGCGACCCGTGAAGAGGTCGCCAAGGCGACCGCATTGACGGCTCGCTGGGCCAGACGCTGCCGAGAGGCGCAGACCGGGACCGGCCAGCACCTCTTTGGTATCGTTCAGGGTGGCATGTATGCGGACATGCGTCGGGAGGCGATCGAGCAGCTGGTCGAGATCGGTTTTGACGGCTATGCCCTGGGCGGGCTGTCGGTCGGTGAACCCAAAGAAATGATGAAAGAAATGCTGGCCGCTACCGCCAGCCATCTGCCCGCCACCCACGCCCGGTATCTCATGGGCGTCGGCACCCCGGAAGACCTGGTTGAGGGTGTCTATCATGGTATCGACATGTTCGACTGCGTCATGCCCACCCGCAACGCCCGCAACGGAATGCTCTTTACTTCACAGGGCAGACTTGTTATAAAAAATGCTTGTTTTCAGCACGACCAGCGCCCGCTGGATGTAACCTGCGGCTGCTATACCTGCCGCCACTATTCACGGGCTTACCTGCGGCATCTGTTCCAAAGCCGTGAGATACTGGCCTACCAGCTGAACAGCATTCATAATCTGTACTATTATTGCACGTTGATGGCCGGAATGCGCAGTGCCATCAAGGAAGACCGCTTTCTGGACTTTCGCCGTACCTTTTACGAACAACGAACCCAACTGTTTGAAGAACATTAATTAACGACTGGAGGATTTTTCCATGAATGGAGTTGCATGGGCTGCTGACGCTGGAGCGGCCGTTGGAGGCTTTGCCAATATTGCCCAATTTGTCCCGCTTGTTCTCATTTTTATCGTTTTCTATTTTCTCTTGATCCGGCCGCAACAGAAAAAAGCCAAGGAACATCAGAACTATCTGGCCAACCTGAAAAAAGGCGACAAGGTTATCACCGGTGGCGGCATGTACGGCCAGATAATCGGTCTGACCGACACCGTGGTGACCCTGGAAATTGCCGATAATGTCAGGATAAAAGTCACTCGTGCCGCCATCGCCGGTTCTGCAAGTGAGGCTGATAAACAACAGGCACCGGCCAAGAGTGGTGGTTGAGGCCTTAAAGGCTGCCGCTGATTTTCATCGGGTATGAAAATTAAGAGAACCGACCGTTAGCCTGTGCTATTCGTGACCGGCACAACAACAGGTCACCACCTCGCTCATTTTTCTGCCGCCTGTTATCAAGGTGGCGGGAAAGAAGTGAAATCCATCGGGCCGCAAAGCTGTCGATTCAGCTTTGCGGCCTGATTTTTTTTTTGACCTGGGCGATGCAACACCTAGTGTTCAAAGGGCATACTGGCCAGCACCCGGTGCTGGTCACGGACGAGGGTAATCTGCGCAGCCTCCGCTTCGGGACGGATGAACGGCAGAGTTGTATTGATTTACAGTCCCCCTGGAAACTGCAGCTCGCCTATACCCAATGGATGGCAACGGCACTGTTGCTCCATCCCTGTCCGGATAAATTTCTGCTTTTTGGTCTGGGCGGCTGCGCTTTGCCGCATTTTCTTCAGCATCACCATCCTGAGGCCCGGATCGATGTGGTCGAAAAAGAGGCTCAGGTTATTCAGCTGGCCCATAGCTATTTCAAGCTTCCCACCTCCGACACCCTGAACATTATCCACCTGGACGCGGTTGATTTTCTGGGGACCGCCGAGACCCCGGACTACCACGTAGCTTTCCTCGATATTTTTGGACCGGGTGCCATGGCTCCGGCTCTTTTCGCAGCTGATCTCTATCGCTCTATTCTTACCCGTCTGACTTCGGATGGTGTTCTGGTCGTTAATCTGTGGAATGGCGACAAAGCCCTTTATAATCGGGCTTTGCAGGCGGTTCGGGATGCCAGTGATGGCCAGGTTTTGCAGATGCAGGTCAAACAACGGAGCAATGTCATTCTGCTGATCTTTCCTGGCGAAATTCCTCATAAAGCAATCAAAAAAGCGCAAAAAAATAGCCCTCTGTACCAGCAGCGCTATGGTCTTGACTTTGCCCACTATCTCAAAAGATTGCGTCGTACTAATCGCCTCTCCGTTCTGACCGCCCTCTTCCAGTAAGCTGCTATTTGCTATTTGCCTGCTGACCCTGCCAGATGTCCCGTTCCGTCATCAGCCGCTGCAACTCTTTGCTTAATGCACCGGTAAGGCTCTGCCAGCGCGGGGCCACCAGCAGATCGGGATGGGACGTGGACCAGAGCCGATGCAGGGTGATCTCCGCAGGAATACGGGCCAGGAGGCGGAGCAACAGTTCCAGATAACCTTTATGGCTGAAGACCGTAACATGCCCTTGCTCGTACAGGGTATGGAGCGGAGTGTCTCGTATCACCTGGAGATGATGCACCTTAAGCGCCTGAATGCCGAGGGTGCAGACGGTCTGCATGGTTTGCAACATATCGGTCTCAGATTCTTCGGGGATGCCGAGGATAAGATGGACCCCGAGCTGCAGATTGCCGACCGCCTGAATCCTGCGGACAGCGCCGAGAAAGTCCTCGAAGCTGTGTTGGCGGTTGAGCAGTTGCAGGCTTGCGGGGTGGATCGATTGCAGGCCCAGTTCAATCAAACACTCTTTGCCGCTCTTATCGATCAGATGCGCCAGGGCAGCAGGCAGGTTGGCCGCGATGGCATCAGGACGGGTGGAGAGGATGATCCCCACGCAGTCCGGATCCTCAAGGACCTGGGCCAAAATGGGGATGAGCTGTGCAGTGGCCATGGCAGTGGCGGTTTCCTGCTGAAAATAGCCAAAATACCGGGTGAATCGATTGCGGAGCAGATATTTTTTGCCGCGCCGGATTTGTTCGTCGAGGGGATCGGTGGCACGCAGAGAAAAGGGAGTGAAACTGGCAGGACGGCAGTAGAGGCAGCCGCCCTTGCTGCGGTTGGGGCAGGTGATGCCGAGGTCCAGGGGGATCTTGCCGATGGTCTGGCCAAAACGCTCACGGCAATGGTGGCTGAAGGTGCGGATGCGGGGCCTGTTCATGGCGGAAGCCGAAAACGGGATTTCCGCTGTTCCCCGGAGAGTGCTTTATTGTTGTGGAAAGGTAACGCGGTAAGCTTGTTATCAGGCACTTTACAATTGAGAGGCCTGACCGGCCACGTCCACCACCTCATAATACCGGGCACCGGCACAGGCGCGGCACAGTGTGCGGTCACCCTGCTCCACCTCGCGGCAATCCTGGACCCAATCACCGCACTGATCGCATGGCACTCTTCGGATCGGCCGTCCTGGCATATCGCAATCCTGCAGCTGCACTCTGACCTCTTGGAAAGTGAACAATTCTTCCAGCGGCATCACCTTATAGGCCTCCAGCTGGCGCTGGTATTTGTCGACAACTTCGGGGCAGTAGGAACTGGAAAGGGCGCGGGCTTCTTCGCGGGCTGTCACCCGGATGGCCCTGTTGCTCTCCAGATTGATAAAGGTGGCCGCCATGACGCCGAAATCGAGCCAGCGTAGCGACCGTTTGCCTAAACTGCAACCGGTTACCGACTGAATGGCGTCGGTGGCGCAGCGATCAATCTCCACCAGAACGTAGAGTTTTTTGCGATCTGCACCCTTGGGGTCGCTGACCCCTATTCTTGCCAGTCCGGCCATAGACATTCTGACCCCGATCACCTGACCGGCGCAGATATGACCATGAATTTTTGTTGATGCCTCAAGTAACTGTTCAAAAGATTCCATAAACCCTGCCGTACACGTTCATATGCGCAAGCAAACACGCTTTGTTTCTTCACCCAGTTGGATATGTCAGCAGACGGGCGAAATCATAAGTGGATAGCCGAAAAAGAACTTACTCGTGGGCGCCTACCCTGTCAATCGACGTCGCTTTCAGGTTCTGGATGGTCAGCGGCAGTGGATGGGAGATGGATTCAAACAGTTCTTTGCAGAAGCCGCAGTGCTCGCAGCGGTTATCGCACTGGGAGAGCATGTTGGCGAAATCAAACGACAACGACTTGTTATCGACATACAGACGATCAGTCAGCCAGGACATAGCATCCATCAGGTCAAGGAGATTGCCGTCATAGCGCCGGGCTCGGTAGGCTGTTATGGCATTCATAAGAAAATTCGGGCCCAGGGTGCGGCCGCACAGTTTAATCGTATCGACATGGTAGAGATAGAGATCGATATCTTCCGGTCGGATAAAAGGCGACTGCAGCAGCCGGTAAGGGTGTTCATCCAAGAGCCGTACGCAGCCTATGTCGCAATTGAGGGCATGGGTCGGGTCCTGGCCGCCCATATTGGCCAGGGCTATGTAGGAATCATGCGACAGTTTATAGGGACAATAGGGAAGGCAGCCCTCGTTGGCCAGCACCTCTATTTTCATGCCAGGATAATACTGATGTATTTGCAGGGCAATCTTGGCCAGTTCGTCCAGGTCGCGGTTAAGGGAGCGGTCAAGAATGATCTTTCCCGGCATTTTGAAACCGGTCTCGCTGATGTAGGCCAGCTGAGCTTCTATTCTGCCGCGTGAGTCCAGCATGGTGTTGATGCTTGGCACCGCCTCCAACTCGGCAGCGATGGATGGGGCCTCGTCGGCGAGCAGTTGTAGGAGATAGTGATCGCAGTAGACGATGCCGTGGATCACCCCTTTGCTCAGGAATTGTTCCAGGGTTTGGATGATTGGTTTGATGTTTCTGGTGTCGGTGAGCAATTTCGGGGTGTAAAATCGGCTGTTGAGCAGGAGGTATTTCCGCGGTCCCTGCAGCCTTCCGAGGCCTCTGATGATTTCTTCTTGAGCTCCTGTCGGGTCAATCTGAATCCGGCTGTCGAGGGCTCGGCTTTGCAGTAGACTGAAATGGACACTGTCCAGGTCATCGGCACACTCTATCAGAAAATCGACATACCGTTCCTCCGGGAGAAAAGGAACATTAAGAAAAGGTTTCATAATGGTTTTATTTCTTTTCGTAAAATGGACAACCTTTCAGCGGAGAGCAGAGGAGGATCGGTCTGCAGAACTACCAGACTGCCTGGGTTCGCCTTAAGTAACGGCGTGCCGTTTTCCAGATGCATCCCGATGATGGTCACTGTGGTCGGTTCAATGTTTCGACCCAGATATTCCACCTGCTCACCGCATGTGATTCCATACCGCGTCTCAATCATCAGCGGAGCAACGGTACGGACAATACCTACCGGAACATAATTCTGTTCCAACCTCATTCTATCATAAAGCATGTCCTCAGATGAAGGGTTGGTGGAAAAAAAGTTTTCTGTCTGGCCGCGGGTACCGATCTTCCTCATTTCCTTATGAAAAGCCTCGGGCAGAACAAGGCTATCTAGCGAAAGCCCTAAAAAAAGTTGTTCTTTAATCCAGTCAAGGGCCAAGCGATATACCCGTACGACCGCCCCCACGTAGCCGGCAGATTTCATCCGTCCTTCGAGTTTTATGGAATCAACACCGGCAGCAATCAGTGTGGGCAGCTGGCCCAGCAGGCAAAGATCACGGGCGTTAAAGATGTAGGTGCCGCGTTCATCTTCTTCTACCGGAAAGTACTGGCCGGGACGTTTTTCCTCCACCAGGGCATAGGAATACCGGCAGGGATGGGCGCAATCGCCCTGGTTGGCATCACGGCCGGTGAAGTAATTGCTCAGCATGCACCTGCCGGAATAGGAGATGCACAGGGCACCGTGGACAAACACCTCCAGTTCGATACCGGTTGCCGCCCGCATCGCCCGGATTTCCTCAATGCCCAGCTCACGGGCAAGATTCAGCCTGCTTATCCCCTGTTCGGCCCAGAAACGGGCGCTGGCCGTGTTGGTCACATTGGCCTGTGTGGAAAGATGCAGGGACAGGTCAGGGACAACCCGTCTGGCAATGCTGAGAATGCCGGGATCGCTGACAATAAGGCCATCGGTGCCAGCCTTCTGCAGCATGAGGAGATAGGGCTCCACCTCGTCGAGGTCGCGATTGTGGGCAAAGATGTTGACCGTGACATAGACCTTGACGCCCAAACTGTGGGCATAGGCGATGGCCTGCCTGAGACCGTCTTCGTCAAAATTGGCGGCACGAGAGCGGAGGCTGAACTGTTTTCCGCCCAGGTAAACAGCGTCTGCTCCATAATGGATGGCGGTCACCATTTTCTCATAACTGCCGGCCGGAGCCAGCAACTCAGGAATACGCAGGCTTCGGTCTGTTGATTGTACTGTGTCGGTCATTGAGGTATCACGGGAAGAGGGATCGTTTAGTTTCAAAGGGAAAGGGTGTTGCCGGTTCCGTTATTTCCTCACGATCAAAAAGGATTCGGTGCCAAGGCAAGAGCTGTTCGGAAAGGTTTGTACCGCTTCATAGGGGGCCACTATAATAACGCCAGGGCGAAAGTCCACATAGGCTCGTTCTTTTCTTCTCAGGGCTGAACTTCTCGAAGTCTTGGAGATTCAGTTGACAGGTTCCGGGAAAGGGATACAATTATCTTTGATGACAAAATAATATTCGGTCATCGTCGATGTCGTTCCTGTTTGACAGGGCGTTTTGGTTGTTTAATATTTTTTGAGTTATCTTTTTGCGTTGCCTCGCTATTTCACTCAGTTCATATCTATCCGATCAGCCCAAAAATATGTAAGGAGAACAGTATGCTGAAGAAAAGCTATTCGAAAACTGGCACGGTCTGTCGCGTTACCTTCAAATATGATAACGAAGAAAATGCGCAATCAGCAGTCCTAGCAGGAGAGTTCAATGGTTGGTCCTTGCTGGAAAACCCGATGAAAAAATTGAAAGACGGTAGCTTCTCCGCCATCCTCTCCCTGCCGGCCGGTCAATCGTACCGCTTTCGCTATGTGCTTGACGGTGGGGTCTGGGTGAATGATAACGAGGCTGATGGGTATATGCCCAATGAATACGGCGAGGCCAATTCAGTCCTGACCATCTGAGGAGCCAGCCGGTACTGGTGGGGGAGCGGGTGATGAATAACTCCGCTCCCTCGCCAGCAGTTAGAAACAGTCCCCCACTTTGGCCTGGTAGTACTCGTTTTTCAGGGCTACGTACCGCCGCCAAGAGGCTTGCATCTCCTGTACCTGGGCCTCGCTGACCTCTCGAACCACCTTGGCGGGCGTTCCCATAATCAGGGAGCGGGGAGGAAATTGTTTGCCGGGAGTGACCACCGAACCAGCGCCGACGATCGATTCGTGGCCAATCACGGCACCATCCAGGATGATTGCCCCCATACCGATCAGGCAGAAATCGCCTACCGTGCATCCATGCAGGATGGCACGATGCCCCACCGTGACCCCACAGCCGATAATGGCGGGGTGGCCGTCTTCGTCATCACGCTCCACCCCCACATGCTGGGTGGTATGGACGAGGGAAAGATCCTGGATGTTGGTGCCAGCACCGATCCGGATACGGTGGACGTCGCCCCGGACTATGGTGCCGAACCAGAGGGAAACATCTTCGCCCAAGACAGCGTCGCCGATCAAGGTGGCGCTGGGGGCAACCCACCCGCCTTTGCCGACCTGTGGTTGATAATCACGGTATGGTAGTATCATTTTCTCTCCTCTCGTTGAATTACTCTCATTGTATTACATCCTCATCAAAACGAGTAATAGTTGTTCAACATTCGCATGTTTCATGGGTTTATATTTACCCGTGAGCATGAGCCGCGTTTTACAGTTACGTAAATTGAACGTGCTGGGTGAAAAAACTGCGGTATTCATCCTGGCGGTGACTGACATAGAGGATGGTGCAGAGCTCCTCTGCGGCGATCTGTTCCAGAATATCGAGCAGGGCCACCCGGTTGGGTTCATCGAGTCCCTGGGTCGGTTCGTCGAGGATGAGCAGGGTAGGCACCTTGATCAGGGCCCGGGCCAGCAGAATCAGCCGTTGTTCGCCGTAGCTGAGCTGGCGGAAGGCGGTTCCTGCTTTGTCGGCCAGGGTGAGTCGCTGGAGCCATTTGCGGCCGAGTTGTTGTTGTCCTTCAGTCGGCCGGACATAGAGGCCGATCGAGTTAAACAGGCCGGACACCACGACCGCGAGGGCGCTGCCGGAGATGCGGTGGTTACGATGCAGATCAGGACTGACAATCCCCATGCGTTTTTTTACATCCCAGACTGACTCGCCGCTGCCCCGCCGCCTGCCGAAAAGATACAGGTCGTTGGTGTAACACAGAGGGTGATCACCGGTGATGATCTGCAGCAGGGTCGATTTGCCGCAACCGTTCGGACCGGTGATCAGGGTATGGTCGCCTCGATTGACGCTAAGATCAAGATTGTTGAAAACCTCAACCTCGCCGTACCGGGCAAACCCTTTGTTCAGGGTCAGCAGATTAGGGCTGGTCGTATCGTTATCGGCTGTCAACCGCTCTTTACGGAGTTCCTCTACCGATACCAGAAACCGGCCGGGTTGCTGCGTCAGCAGCATCTTCACGGCTGGCAGCATGGTTTCGGCCGGACCCTGCAGGGCGATGGTCCCATCATGCATTGCAGCGAGATGGGTGCACCAGTGAGGGATGTCTCCGGTATTGTTAACAAAAACTAGTATCCCTAGACCCTGTTGCCACAGTTGCGGTAGAATCCGGTCCAGTTCAAGGCAACTGGGCTGATCAAGCCCTTCATAGGGATTCTCAAGCACCAGGCAGGAGACCCCTCTGGTGATCTGTTGCAGCAGGCAGAGTTTCCGTGACTGGCCAGAACTCAACTGCCGGTAGCCCCGGTCCAGGGCATCGCCCATAGCAAGGAGATCGATCAGTTCCCGGTAGTCTTCGGCATGGGTCAGGAAATCACGGGCAGGGGTACCGGGATCTATCCTGTCGAGAAAATCGGTGTTATCTTTGCGGATTTCTGCCTCAAAAATTTCCTGTTGCCGCTTGAACGAGCAAACGCCGAGGTCGGTCGGCAATCGCAACAGCTCAGCCCGGAAATCGACTTGTTCACCGGTTATCACATCGCAGAGCTGCGTCAGTCCGGAAAAGTTGGCGCCAATGATACACCAGGCTTCATCCGGCTGGGCAACAAATCTGTCGATATGCAGCTCGCGGGCCGAAAGTCCTTGAATCTCAATCATAACCGATCGTGCGGTACAAGGGGTCTCGTCGTCCCCGGGCCCTTTGCGGGGTGTTAGGTGCCCCTGGTCCTGGGAAAGAGAAACCGTCAACAAAGAGGTAGTCGAAACCAAGGGCAGATATGCGCTTGTTGCCAGGTAAGGTGTAAAATTTGATGACAATCTCCTCTGCTTTATATCCTGTCAGCTGAATGGCGGGGCTGTTAAAAGTTTATGTCGCTCACGCAAGAGTTCTCGCTGAGCGTTTGATTATCAAGAACTTTTATTGTAAAAAGCTATACTCCTATCCGTCAAACAAATAACAGAAAAGCTTGAATATTTCAGGAATAAGTCGAAGCTGGCGAGCAACTTCTTTCATTGCTTTCTCTTTGAATCCGCGATATTTCATTCTACAATGAATCGGAGACAACCACGCACAGTGGGGAGTGTGGAATGATACAAGGAACAGGACTGCTGCAAATATGAAGGAAATACCAGGGAAAAACATAAAAATATCGGAACCGGCAGTAACAGGTCAGCTCACTGTGGTTGTGATTGACGACAGCTCAACCATGCGTGCGATCATTCAAAAAGAGTTGGAAGTAGCAGGGTTTGCCGTTATCACCTTCAGCGACGGGCTTGAAGCCATTTCTTCACTCGCCTGGATGCAGAAACCACCCGATTTGATCACCTTGGATATCGATATGCCAAGGATGGACGGCTTTGAGTGTTGTGAGAAATTACGGGAAAAGGAGGCGTTGGGCCTGTTTGGCAACTCGGAGGCTCGCGTTCCGGTGCTCTTCATTTCAGCCAACGACAACTTTGAAAACCGTAGCCGCGGTTTTCATCTCGGCAGCCTGGAGTTTATTTCTAAGCCGTTTGCCCGCGGTGATATTGCCATAGCGGTCAGTCGGGTGTTGCGGCCACAGGCCACTTTTGCGGGGATGACCGCTTTAGTGGTGGATGATGATGCCAGCGTGAGAAGGATGGTGTCCTCCTGTTTGCGACGTTTCGGTATTACGATTCTTGAGGCGGAAAACGGCAGTCTAGCCTTTAACCTTGTGAAGGAAGATGTTAACCGGATCGATCTGGCCATCGTCGATTTTGAGATGCCGGTCATGCGGGGAGATGAGTTCATTCATCTTACCCGTCAACTTCCGGACGCTGAGCATCTGCCATTGCTTTCGCTGAGCGGCTTTGGAGGAGAAAGCGGAGTGTTACAGATGTTCCGGGCTGGTGCCACTGATTATCTGGTCAAACCGTTCATCGCTGAAGAATTGCTGGCCCGCGTCCAGGTGCATCTGCAGTTGCGTCGGCATGTGCGGTATTTGGAGGAAATGAACAAAAATCTCTACGAGAGGGCTGTCAACGATCCTCTCACCGGTCTGCGCAATAAACGCTATTTCCAGGAGAACTTTGAGGAGATGTTTGCCAGGGCCTTGCGAGCGCGGGCTGATATCAGCTGCCTTTTCTTCGATCTCGATCATTTTAAAAAAGTCAACGATACCTGCGGCCACAGCTTTGGCGACTATGTCCTTAAAACCGTAGGTGCCTTGGTGAAAAAAAATGTCCGTTGCGGCGATCTGGCCGCGCGGTTCGGTGGAGAAGAGTTCATCGTTGCCCTGCCCGGTACCGGCCTTGACAACGCCAAGTTTGTCGCCGAGAAGATTCGGGCCCTGGTTGAGGCGCATCTGTTCAGCGATCAGGGGCGACAATGCCCGGTCACGGTGAGTATCGGCGTGGCCTCATTGTTGGAAAACCAACCCGCGAACGCCTCGGATCTGTTGCAACTGGCCGATCAGGCCCTCTATATCGCCAAGGATTCCGGTCGCAACCGGGTCGAGACCTACATGGTATAGCCTGCGATTTGCTTGTCCAGCTCTTGCAATCGATTGGAGGGCAATATGCGACCACCTCAAAAACTTGATTTGTGCTGTGTCAGAATTTTTTTCTCCAAATTATCTTTGACCGGCACAGCACACCAAAGAAAAGAGAGACGCTATGAACTACCGCACCGAACATGACACCATGGGCGAAATCCAGGTCCCGGCGGAGCGGTTATGGGGAGCGCAGACCGAGCGCAGTCGCTGTAATTTCAACATTGGTACCGAGCAGATGCCGCTACCGCTGATCCATGGGCTGGTGCGGGTAAAAAAGGCTTGCGCCTCGGTTAATCACCGGGAAAATCTGCTACCGCAAACGATCAGGGATGGCATCATTCAAGTCTGTGACGAGATCCTGACAGGGCAGCATGACCAGGAATTCCCCTTGTCGGTCTGGCAGACGGGCAGCGGCACCCAGACCAATATGAACGTCAACGAGGTGATTGCCAACCGGGCAGCGGTCATCGTCACCGGGGGATGCGAACAGGGCAAGCCGGTACATGCCAACGATCATGTCAATTTGTCGCAGAGTTCCAATGATGTCTTTCCTTCCGCCATGCATGTGGCTGCTGTTTTTGCGATTGAAGACCACTTGTTGCCGTCTCTGACATCCTTTCACCAAACACTGGAGCGAAAGGCTGCTGATTTTGCCGGGATTGTCAAAATCGGTAGAACCCATTTGCAGGACGCTATACCGCTGACCCTGGGCCAGGAAGTAAGCGGCTGGGCCGCCATGATCGAAAGCAACCAGCTGCAACTGCGGGAGGCCTTGTACCATCTGCGCTTCCTGGCCATTGGCGGCACGGCGGTGGGAACCGGCCTCAACGCTCCGGCCGGTTTCGGCGAGGCCGTTGCGGAACAGCTCAGCCAGGAAACCGGCAAGACCTTCTATTCGGCTGCCAACAAATTTCATGCCCTGACCTCGCATGACCAACTGGTCTTTGCCAGCGGCGCGGTTAAGGCCTTGGCCGCCAATATGATGAAGATCGCCAACGATGTCCGCTGGCTGGCGAGTGGTCCCCGCTGCGGCCTGGGAGAGATCACCATTCCGGCCAACGAACCTGGTAGTTCGATCATGCCGGGTAAAGTCAATCCCACCCAGGCAGAGGCCGTCACCATGGTGGCCTGCCAGGTGTTCGGCAACGATGCTGCTATCGGGTTTGCTGCCAGCCAGGGTAACTTTGAGCTCAATGTTTTCAAACCGCTGATCATCTATAATTTTCTCCAGTCCGTATCCTTGTTGGCTGATGTTATCCGTTCATTTGACGGTAACTGCGCCATCGGCATCCAGCCGGTGCCGGGACGAATCGCACACAATCTCCTCCAGTCCCTGATGCTGGTGACCGCCCTCAACCCGCACATCGGCTATGAGAAGGCCGCCGCAATTGCAAAAAAAGCGCATGCCGACAACCTGTCCCTGCGTCAAGCCGCCCTTGCCCTAGGTCTCTTGACCGGCGACGAATTCGATCGCTATGTAAAGCCCCACACCATGACCGGTGTGGCTCCATTCTCCCCTGCAGCCTCTTTCGAAAAATGAAGGGAAACACGACCCGTCTCCCCTTTTTTTAGCGCTACCGTTCAACCTCTTCAACGGGGTGATTTTTGTTAATTCTGTAACGAATAAAATATTTTACATTAATGGGTCAGGTATTTCTTGAACCTCGATTCGAATCCACGTATATTTTTTTGAGTTAGTTTTGCAAAGACGATAGACATGAGTACCTGGCAAGGCCTTTGGTATCTGAGTATTTGCATGCCAGAACACTTTTTTGCCCGCATCATGCTCTTTTCTGCTCTTACCTTTAGGCTCCAGTAACCGACAGCAAACGCCATGACAACAACGCCGACCGACCGTTACGGGACCATCATTGACCTGCTGCTGCAAGTTGGCAAGGTAACGCGTCCGCAGGTGGAACATGCAGCCAGGATTCAGGCTAAGATTACCACCCACCAATCGCTGCTGAAAATCCTCAAGGATTTGAAACATGTCACCGACCAGGACGTGAAAGAGGTCCTCCGTGAGACCTCTTCTCTCATCCGCATCGGTGATCTGCTGATCGAGCTGGGCTACATATCTCCCGAAGACCTAGGTGCTGCCTGCAGACTCCAACAGGAGAACGAACTTTCGGAAAAACTTGGTCGCATTCTGGTGAAGCATAATTTCATCGACGAGCAGGTCTTCATCGAAGTCCTTTCTATTCAGATGGGCTATCCTGTTGTCGAGCCCGGCCTCCACAATATCGACAAAGAGTTGTGTGAAAAAATCCCCAAAACTCTCATGGCGACGCACTGTTTTGTCCCCATTAAAAGTGCCGATGGTTTAATCCGAGTTGCCTTTGCCGATCCTCTTGATCAGGAGGCAGTGGGGGCCGCCAAGCGATTCTTGGGTAACGCCATAATCCTGGTAATAGCGCAACATCGGTCCGTAAAAAAAATCATTGATCAGCTTGCCGAAAGAAAAACTGGTCAGGCCATGACGGTTGACGGTTCCACTGTTGTCGGCACCGTCAATGCCATCATCCTGGGAGCAATAAAAAATAAAGCCAGCGATATCCATATCGAACCTATGGAAGACCGCTTACAGGTTCGTTTCCGTGAGGACGGCGTACTTAGCCATTTTCATGATTATCCCAAGGAAATCATTCCAGCGTTGTCGAGCCGTCTCAAAATCATGTGCCAGGCAGATATTGCCGAAAAACGAAGGCACCAGGGGGGGCGCATCCTTTTTGAGTACGATGAGGGGCAACTGGACCTACGGGTTTCCTTTTTCGTCACCATTCACGGCGAAAAAATTGTGCTCCGTCTTCTCAACCGCAAGCAAGAGCTGTACGATCTGCATGCCATTGGGCTCTCGCCACGGATGTTGTCCCGGTTTCTTGAGGATGCTGTGTATCAACCCAGCGGGGTCCTGCTGGTGACTGGTCCGACCGGATCGGGCAAAACCTCGACCATCTACAGCTGCATCCATGCCCTCAAGGGGCCGCAGGTCAGCATTATTACCGCTGAGGAACCGGTTGAATATGTAATCGACGGTATCGCGCAGTGTTCGATTGATCCAAAAATTGACCTGACCTTTGAAGAGACGCTCCGGCATATTGTCCGTCAGGATCCGGATGTGATCGTCATTGGCGAAATCCGTGACCCCTACTCAGCCGAAGTAGCGGTCCAGGCGGCCTTGACCGGCCACAAGGTGTTGTCCACCTTTCACACCGAAGACAGCATCGGCGGCCTCATTCGGCTGCTCAATATGGACATTGCCCCCTTTCTGGTATCTTCAACGGTGGTCAGTGTTCTGGCTCAGCGGCTGTTGCGCCGGATCTGCCCGGCCTGCGCGGTCGATACCAAGCCCACTCCTGTCCAACTCCAGCGGCTGCGCAGCACCAGCAACGACCTCCAGGGAGCGACTTTCAAAAAAGGTCGGGGCTGCAAAGAGTGCAAGCAGACAGGATATCGTGGGCGGACAGGAATTTTTGAGCTGCTTGTGCTTGACGAGCAAGTGCGCAATGCCATCCTGGAGCGCAGGACCAGCTACGAAATACGTGCTATCAGCATCACCCACTCCGGCATGATCACTCTGCTGGAAGACGGTTTGGTCAAGGCTGCTGCCGGTATTACCACTATTGATGAGATTCTGCGCTGCTTGCCCATCTTCAGCCCGCCGCGTCCCCTTGCCGAACTCCGCCGTCTTGCCGGTGAATAAATGACTGCTCCTGTCTCACTTATAGAAGTCATCAACCGTTGTATTGAATCAGACGAGATCAGTCTACCGGTGTTTAATTCCATCTCGGCTCGCATTCAAGAGGAGATGGCAAGGACAGAACCGAATCTGGAAACTATCGAGAAGATCATCGCTTCTGATCAGGCTCTTTCCAGTCAGGTGTTGAAAATTGCCAACTCAGCTTTTTATCGAGGAATGGTTGAGGTCGGTACCGTACGGCTTGCTATCAGTCGGCTCGGCATGAAGGAGATCGAAAAGATTGTGCTGCT
>CAITZN010000504.1 GCA_903896915.1 uncultured bacterium | reverse complement strand
CTTCCCTTCGAAGAAAGAACTGTCCATGAATCTGGCGAACCACGGGATGGCATGGGTTCCCAGCCATTTGGTACAGGAATAATCCCAAGGACTGATGAGGAGTGCCAAGAAAAAGAGAAAAAAACCACAACTCAGCCAGAGGTCTTTTTTGGGGATGGATATCATGGATGGCAGCACATGCATGTCGTGGAATTGATGCGGAGGTCGTTGCAAAGTGTGACGTCTTGTATGCTATTGATTAATACCAATGACACTGGTAATCTCCATTATAATGCTGTGCATTAACTGATAGTTACATCTTTATGAATTGCTCGGGGTGCGTGTGCATATCACCTCTCTGAGGTTAACAGATAATATGCAAAATATCATTTTATTCCTGATGGTAATGTATATGAGGGTGAATGGCCGTTGGTGCAATGGATAATAATCGATTGTTTTCCCTCGCCATCTTCACATATTCTATTTCCCCCGAATAAACACAAAGGAGCGTATTATGAAAGTACCAAAGGAAAAAGGCGTCATTAAGAGAACAATGCAGAGTTCACTTGTCGGTCTGGCACTGTTGCTGGCTGTTTTCGTGTTGACGTGCCCACGAATAGGGACAGCTGCCACTGCCGGAGAGATAGACCGGGACGTAAACATCGCTTTGAGTAAGTTGTACAAAACCACTCCGGCCGCAAAAAAACTCTCCAGGATTGCAAAGGGAATCCTTGTGTTTCCCGGCATCATTAAAGGCGGGTTCATCGTTGGAGGTCAATACGGCGAGGGCGCGCTCCGAGTGGACGGGGAAACAACAGGATATTACAATACCGTTTCAGCATCCTACGGATTGCAGATTGGCGCACAATCCTTCGGCTATGCTTTGTTTTTTATTGATGAGGCGGGGTTGAAGTATCTGGATAAAAGTGAGGGGTGGGAAATCGGAGTCGACCCAAACGTTGTGATGGTGGATAAAGGAGCTGCTCGAGCGCTCTCAACGACCTCAGCCAAATCAGGGATTTATGTTTTTTTCTTCAATCAGAAGGGGTTAATGGCTGACCTCAGTGTCGCGGGGAGTAAGATAACCAAGATTAAGCCGGGGAAATAAGACAGCTGACTGCTAACAATTTTTTTAGTACTGTCCGATTAGGTGTATTTGTATCTTCCTGGCCGGGCATAGTGTTATCGTTTTAAGCCTGCCTTTCCCTTTGGATGAAAAATCCTATTGAAATTTCATCATCCAAAGGGGGCGTGGTCAATCAACAGATGGCGCTAGCCAGCCAATTGCAGAAATAACTTTCGCAAGCAGTTAGCATCAGTTACAGTTTAAGTTTAAGATTATGCGCGATCGGAAAAGATATAAAGATGGTGATATGTTGGCGAACATCATGATCCGTTGATCCCGCCGGAAGCCGAATCCGTAGACGACTACAGGACTCTTATTCGTCCAACATTGAAACCCTGGCGCACAGGCGTCGGATAGACTCTGTAAAAATTTTTACTTATGCAATATCATACGAATAGCTAATACAGGAGGACATACCATGAACAAGATTACCATGTTTTTCGTTTACGCAGCCATTGCCGTTACTCTGACTGGCTGCGGCATGTTCGGCACGACCACGATCAACCCCAACTATACTTCCGCTAATCCCGAGTTGATGCGAATTGGTGGTGAAACACCGGGCAACAAAGAGCCGGAGCACCTCAATTTGGGATCCTATTGCCTTCAGGTTGTCGACAAGTGGAAAGCCGACGGGAAAACGCCTGATGGCCAGATGATCTGGACCAAGGACAGCTTTCGTAAGGTAACTCCTTGCCGGTAAACTCTGTTACTGGCCAGTAATGATCTGGTTGTGATTCGTTGCAGGAAGCAATCGCTAGCAGCAGTTACCGGACAGGCGAGCAAAGCCTCTCTGGTAACTGCCGTTAGCAGGAGCCTCGGAACAAAAGAATATTTTGCGCTGATATTGTATGCCCCGCCCCAGCACTTTCCTTCTTCCTGCCTCTGTCCTCCTCTGAAAAAATAATAGTTCCAGTCCACCCGCGTATAGTTTTGTTCAAGTGTAATCAGTACCACCTTGCCGATAGTCCGTCGGTGAGCGATAGTCTTGCGGCTTGTTGCTACAGGGGAGGTGCCCAAAAAGGGAAATAAGTGATCCATTGCACCCTTTCTCTCCAAAGCGTGGTAAGGTGGCATCCTGGGCATGAATGAAACTTCGAGGAGTTGTTCATGTTGCCAATCGCCACAACTCGCTCAGAGCAGGTATGCTTGCTCTCCTATTTATAAAGAATGCGTTTGCCGGATAAACCAGTGTTAGGCACCATCAGAGGGGAGAAACATGGACACCTTAGACCTGAAAAAAGAATGTTCATCTTTGAACAGGTTGACACCTGAACATATTTTGCAGCAGGTCGAAGCAGCACTGGGGCTTTCCTGCACCAATTTGTGCCGACCGTATAACAGCTACATAAATCGTGTTTACGAATTATCAGATAGAGACGGTAACGGGATGGTCGTTAAATTCTATCGCCCAGGCCGCTGGTCACGTCAGGCCCTCGAGGATGAGCATGATTTTCTGATGGAATTGGCAACGGCAGAAATTCCGGTCATTGCCCCGCTCCCCTTGCAGAAGGGTGGTACGCTCGGCCAGTATGAAGACATGTTTTTTGCTGTTTTTCCCAAAAAAGGGGGGCGTTGTGTCGATGAATTCAATGACGACCAATGGCTGGCTATCGGTACTTTGCTCGGGCGCACCCACCTGGTGGGGGCAGGGAAGAAGCCACGCGACAGGGTCCGAATGCATCCGGAGGTAACCACAGCCGCCCAGGTGGATTTTATCCGTAAGAGCGGATTGGTTCCGGAGGATTTGATGGGATCCTATACGCAGATCACCACCCGGATCATTGATGAAATCCGGCCCTTGTTTGCCGGCAGCGAATCAATCCGGATTCACGGTGATTGTCACACAGGCAACCTCATTTATCGTCCGGGAGAGTCCTTTTATCTGATCGATTTTGACGATATGGCTGTTGGTCCGCCGGTCCAGGATTTCTGGATGCTCCTGCCGGGTCCCCTTGACGAGTCCTTCGTAGCGGTGGACCTGTTGCTTGAAGGATACGAGACCTTTAGGCCGTTTGATCGAACTAGTCTCCGCCTGATCGAGCCTCTGCGGGCCATGCGTTTCATCCATTATTCCGCCTGGTGTGCGCATCAGGTGGTTGAAGATGGGGCCACCACCGTCATGCCCGATTTCGGATCGCGCCAGTATTGGCAGTCTGAGATCGATGACCTCGCTGACCAGTTGGAGCGGATCAGAGAGGGAGGGCAGCCAAGCGGAAATGATATGTTTTAAGCGGGAGAGGAAACCGGGGAAAATCCGAGGCAAGGTTTGACGAGTGATCACCAGCTACTGCTTGCGCAGGGAATGGACGAAATGCTGGAGCTGGTTGGTGGTCTGTTGCAGGATGGTCTGGTCTTTGGCGGCGGCGTAGAGCGCGGTTGTACCATAGAAGGCGCAGACGATGAAATGGCCGGCTTCTTTG
Source organism: uncultured bacterium (assembly GCA_903896915.1). Taxonomy (GTDB): domain Bacteria; phylum Desulfobacterota; class Desulfobulbia; order Desulfobulbales; family Desulfobulbaceae; genus Desulfobulbus. Next base: position 4,136 of record CAITZN010000504.1, on the reverse strand, counting down.
CTGTTGACCGAGGCGTCGATGAGTTGCTTGGCTTTGGCTTCCTCGATCCAGGATTCGATCAGGGCAGCGTAGCGATGGAATCCCTGGAGGATGTGCTGGGTGATGGTCGCATCCTGACCGGAAAATTCAATGAGCATGTTGAGAAAAAACCCGCCCCCCTCAAAGGTGTTCTTGCCGATGTATTCGTTGAGGTGCCGGTCGATCAGATGATTGAGCCGTTCCAGCGGGCAGTCGATTCCTCGGATATTTTTGAAAATTACGTCCTTCCAAATAGCGATCGCCTTGTCGTAGGTGGCGTACCAGATGGCTTCCTTGCTCTTGAAATGAGCATAGAGCCCCCCCCCCCTTGGTCAATTGAGTTTCCTGGAGGATATCGTTGATCGAGGTGTGGAAATACCCTTTCACCGAGAAGAGACCCAACGATTTCTCCACTATCATCTGCTTCGTCCGAAGCCCTTTTTCTTTGATTCCCATAACACGCACTCTTGGTAGAAGAAAAAAATACCGACTAGTTTGTATCTTTAAATAGCCGATTTTACGTATAAAGTAAATGAAAAAAGAGAGGCATGGTGTTCCTGCGCCTTCATTGTTTACAATTGAATGGATAGAAAAGTGAGCAAGCATCATCGGGCTAGGCAGGGAGTAATGGTATGGTGGAGCCGACTCTCCCAGGTTTTTGCATTGCGTCTCTTTTTCTTTATCGGATAGGGGGCTCATGCTTCTCAGCCCTGTGTTCAATTAACAGGAGGAGGGATTTTTAAGAGTTGAACTGGATCGGAACTTTTTAGTAAAAATTTCTTGATTATTTACGTAAAATCAGTTATTTAACAATAATGGCCGGTCGGTTTTTTTTCTTTGGCCGGCACGTGGGCTCAAGTGGAGACAGGGGGCGGGCTGTATTGATCGGACCAGGGAAAGGGGGAAAACAGCATGGAGGAAGTTGCATGAAAATTGACAAGGAAACATCAACCAGGTTCAATCTGCTGCGGTTTTTGCCCATTGTGGGGGTCGTCTATGTGCATGCCTACGGCCCGGTGATCAAGTATTCCACCGGGAGCGTCGGCGTCAGCGCGGATCATCTCAACTACCTTACCAATTTCATCCGTATCTTCGTGACGCAGGGGTTGGCCCGTATCGCCGTACCCCTCTTTTTCCTCATGGCCGGCTATTTCCTCTTGGTGAATTTTGAATGGTCCGGCGCCGGCTATCTGAAAAAGATCAAAGCCAGGGTTCGCAGCCTGTTCATCCCCTTTCTGCTCTGGAATATTTCCGTGATGTTCTTTTATTTGCTGATGCAGTCAATACCCGCCCTCGCGCCGTACTTCAACTTCAGCAGCGGCTCGCAGGTGATCGACTACACCCTCTACGAATATATCGACGGGGTGTTTGGGTTCCATGGATTCCCCTTGAACTATCATTTCTGGTTTCTTCGTGATTTGATGCTCATGGTGCTGTTCGTGGCACCGATTTTATCCTGGATTTCCCGGTATGCATCGGCAGGCGTTTTTCGCGTCTTTCTTGTCCTCTTTTTCGGTGGGATGTATCTGGCCTGGATCAGCAGTGCCTGGCCGTATCAGATTCCCAATGACATGTCGGCCACCATCTGGTTTTCAGCAGGCGCTCTTTGCGCGGCCAAACGGGTTTCACTTTTTCGTTTGGATACGATCGGATCGGCAGCTCTGATCATCTGGCTGGTTTCCCTCTTTCCTGACACAATCTGGCAGGACGCTAGTTTTGCCGATTTTTTCGGCGCATATAGCCCGAACCCTATCATTTCCGAACAGCTCTGGACCAAGGTATGCAGCCTCAATGATGTGTTCCACCGCACCTTCATCCCGGTGGGCGTCATCGGCGGCCTCTATGCCACCAAGTTCATAATGAAACATGAACGTTTGACCAACACCCTGACAGCTTTAGGCGGTGCCAGTTTTTTCATCTACGCAGCCCATGAGCCGCTTCTGGGCATCGTCCGGATGGCGGCCTATATGTTTTTCCCCGTCCATATGGAGTACACTATGCTATTTATCTTCCTGGTGGTTCCGATCAGCACGGTGGGCATCCTTCTGCTTTGGCACGAGGTCTGGGGGAGGTTCAGTCCGAAGTCACTTGCTCTGTTTACCGGCGGCCGTGTGCCGGCCGCGCGTACGGAAATGACCGTGCAGGATCTGGCGCCGGCTCCCTCTTATGCCGGTAGGGATAGTAAATAAAGCTGAATCAAGAATTCCAGCGGAAGAACCGAAAAAAAGAAAAAAATCGGGCTCCATCCCCGATTTCTCCTTTCCAACAAAAATAATGTTTAGAAAGTTATGACAAAGAAAGCCTTCGCCGCCAAGATGAACTTATATGATGAAAAATACGGAAAATTTGCGGCCTTATTCTGTAAGACTCCACCCGCAGAGCACGGGAACGTCATAGAATATCTCAACATGCTCCAAACTCTTGAAATCGACTACCCCGGCATATTGTCTGAACCGATTGAAGAAGAACGCGATGAGCCAGAACTTGATGATTTCAGTTCGGGAATTGTACTCTTGGAAAAGATGGATGAGTATCAGGGCATTGTGAAAGCATACACGGACATCCCCGTTCACAAGAGATCCGAGGCTTTGAAGATGCTCACGCGAATCGACAAAATGATTGCCGGAAAAGAAATACTTTAAACCCAACCGTCCTGGTTTTTGTTTCCCCGTTCCCATGCGTCAGCTCAGGATTTTTATTTCGAAAGCCGCAGGAAATTGCCGCCAAAATAGGAAGCGAAATCACTCTGTGACAACCTTGTTTCTTGCATGGCAAGTATCAATTAAGAACGGAAACAGGGGGAGGAGCCTGGTTATTGTTCTGGCTTTTCCTGTAAGTGGCAAAGAAATTGTGACAGGTAAAGTTGATTTTCTGCACAAGCACTTTACCTGGGAACCAAGATTTTCTTGTACCCTCTGTACGGAGCGGATTCATACCCCAAGCTCTGGTAGAAGGCCGGAGCCTGTTTCCGGGTGATGGCGGAAACAAGTATGATGCATCGACATCCCTGTGCTAAAGCTATCTTTTCAACTGCTTGCATGAGCATCCTCCCCACGCCTTGATGACGTACCGTCTTGGTGACAATAACGTTTTCGACGACCATGAAAGGAAGGCACTTGCCAATCAGGTCATGGCAGACGATCCCAACCAGCGAACCCACGAGTTGCCCTTCCTTTTTTGCCCCCAGCAGATGATAATTTCGATCCTTGAGAATCAGTGCGAAGATTGTCTGCATCCTGTCGAGGTCGCTAGCCTCATCAAGCAATTCGGCTTGCAATGTTATCAACTGCGGCAGATCGTTTTCGGTCAGGAGGGCTATTTTCATTTTTTGGATTACCGGAGATGGCACATTTGATCAGCAAGGAATAGTGACGAAATTCAAGTGTTCCGTTGGCCTGAGGCAGCTGAACGGTCGGAGCAAAAGGCTGCCTCGCGCGAACGCCGTTCTCTTGTTATCTCCGGGCGAACCCAGATGAGCAGCAGTATTGCAGCGAGCAGGGCACAGCCGCCGGAAAAGAAGAAGGCCGTTTGTGGCTGAAAAGTCTGATAGAGCCAGCCGAAAATGATCGATGCCGGCAGCAGCATGACACCGGCAATCAGGTTGAACCAACCGAATGCAGTCCCCTGTTGCCCTTCAGGTGCAAGGTCTGCCACCAGTGCCTTTTCCACTCCCTCGGTGGCGGCCATGAACAGGCCGTAGCCGCCAAAAAGGGCAAACAGGATAAGGCCGTTATGCTGGAGTTGGCCAAGTGCCAGATAGAACAGTCCGTAGGCCAGATACCCGGCAGTCAGCAGGCGAACGCGACCAAAGCGATCGGAGAGTGCCGCCAAAGGGGTGGAAAAACACATCGCCACAAGAGATACCGTGGCCCATAACATAGGCACCTGTGCCTGATCCATACCCAAATCCCGAGCCCGCAGCAGTAGAAACATATTGGAAGAGTTGCCCAGTGTGAAGAGCGCTACCACTTTGAGATATCGCCGGAAAGCGAGTGGCATGTCATGCAGACGCCAGTCGAAGGGTCTGGCTGGCTGCAGGGCAGGCTGCTCCGGTTCTCGGATCATGAAGGCCAGGGCGAGACAGAGCAGGGCGGGTACGATAGACCACAAAAAGATTT
>CAITZN010000503.1 GCA_903896915.1 uncultured bacterium | reverse complement strand
TCTTCTACTGTTTCATTGAAAGCTTCACTTGGGCTATGCCCGTTCTTACGCAACACATTATATTGCGCTTCCATCACCCCAGAAAGCGCACCAATCAGTACACCACGCTCTCCAGTTAGGTCACTATAAACTTCATTCTTGAAGGTCGTTGGGAATAAATAACCTGCTCCAATCGCTATCCCTAACGCAATGGTACGCTCTGTGGCATGCCCGGTAAAATCTTGGTGAACTGCAAAGCTGGCATTAATGCCACTGCCAGCCAAAAAATTGCGTCGAACACTGGTACCAGAACCTTTAGGAGCAACAAGGGCTACATCTACATGAGGAGGTGGAATAACACCCGTATCATCCTTAAATGTCACTGAAAAACCATGTGAAAAGTAAAGCATATCTCCTTCATTCAGGCATTCAACTATCTTTGGCCACTGGGAACGCTGACCTGCATCCGAAAGCAGGTACTGGATAACTGTTCCACGCTCAGCAGCTTCTTCAACTGTAAAAAGCGTTACTCCTGGAATCCATCCATCCGCAATCGCCCGGTTCCAATTTGAAGTTCCCTGCCGCTGTCCAACAATAACATTAATACCATTGTCCCGCATGTTCATTGCTTGAGCCGGCCCTTGCACACCATAACCAAGCACAGCTACAACTTCATTCTTTAATACATCACGGGCTTTATCCAATCCGAACTCTTCGCGAGTGACAACCTCTTCTACCGTGCCGCCAAAATTGATTTTTGCCATAGAATAATTTCTCCTTTTAATGGGTTAAATGATATTCCTGAATTTATCTTAATAATAATCAGGCTAATATTTTATAAAGCGTGCACTACTTCGGAAACAAACTCAGCATTGATCAATGACTCACTACCGCGTTCCATTGCTACGGCGCCAGTTCGCACCATTTCGATAATTCCAAGCGGTTTTAAAACTTCTACAAAACCATCGATCTTCCCACCATCGCCAGTAATTTCAATTATTAACGAACTGCTGGTCACATCAATAACCCGAGCGCGAAACACTTCAACCATCTGGAATATCTCAGCGCGCTTTTCAGATACCGTGCTTACCTTAATAAGCGCCAGGTCGCGGGATACCATATGTTTTTCGCTAAGATCCTCGATCTGAATAACATTTACTAATTTGTACAAATACGACGTCAAGCGTTCAATATGATGATTATCCCCTTCGACAGTCACTGTCATTCGAGAGAGACCCTCTGTATCCGTGTGACCAACTGTCAGCGACTCAATATTGAATGCGCGGCGGCGGAAAAGAGAAGCAACACGATTTAAAACGCCAGGTTTGTCTTCAACCAAAATTACTAGAGTATGCAACATTATTTTTTTCCTTTTCGACTTCCTTCTGGTAGGAAGAACGGTGTGATGTCTTGTGACGAATTATTGGTCCTGAGGGGTTTCCACCAAAACGCTCGGACGACGAATCATCGCGTTCAAATCTGCGCCAGCTGGCACCATTGGATAAACCGCATCTTCCTGTTCAACACGGAAATCTATCACAACTGTGCCTTCGGTTGCTTGAGCCTCCCGAATAGCAGCTTCAACCTGAGATCGTTCCGTCACCCTGATACCCTTGAG
>CAITZN010000502.1 GCA_903896915.1 uncultured bacterium | reverse complement strand
CAATCCCGCATTTTTTTAATTGATGATGAGCAAGACTTCCTGGAAAGCCTGGAACGGGGGTTGCTCATCAGTGGGTTTCGGAACATTCGAACTGAAAGTGACCCTTGCAAAGCAGCGGCCTTGTTTCAGCAGGGCGAGCCGGTGGATATTGCTATCATCGATATCACCATGCCTGGGATGACCGGCATCGAAATGTTGGACTTGATTAGAAGTTGTAGCCCCACTACCGAATGCATCATGGTAACCGCCGCCGATGAGGCCAGTCTGGCGGTCAGCTGCATTAAAAAGGGGGCCTTTGATTATCGGGTCAAACCGCTCAATATGGAAGAGTTGCTCATTGTGATTTCCAAGGCCCTGGAACGAAAAAATTTCCTGGAAATTCAGCGCATAGGTAAACAAAAGAAAGTTCCGGATCTGGTGTTCCCTGAGGCCTTTGCATCCATAATTACCCGGTCGGACAAGATGCTCCAGATTATGAAGGAAGCAGAACTCCATGCCGCCAGCAAGGTGCCGGTGCTGATAACGGGAGAAACCGGCACCGGAAAGGAACTCCTGGCCCAAGCCATTCATCGAGCCAGTTCCAGGACGGGGCGCACCTTTACCCCGGTCAACATGTCCTCCATCAATACCTCGTTGTTCGAAGCCGAATTCTACGGTCATACCAAAGGAGCCTTTACCGGGGCCACTCAGGATCGAAAAGGATATCTTGAAACAACCTCCGGCGGGACGCTGTTTCTTGACGAAATAGGCAGCCTGCCCATGGAATTGCAAGGAAAACTGCTCCGGGTGCTTCAAGAAGGCGAATATTTCAAGCTAGGAATAAGCAGACCCTTGGGGGTGGATGTTCGCTTCATTGCGGCAACCAACGCCGAACTCGACAAGTTGCAGGAACAAGGGCTGTTCAGGAAAGATCTATTCTACAGATTGTGCGGTGCTTGGCTGGACTTACCCCCTTTGCGAGAAAGGGAGGGAGATATCCCCGTTTTGGTCGAAGAATTTTTAAAAAATAGTGATAACAGCCAAGGCAGCAGGGACCTTGAGGATTCAACCTGGACCATGCTTGGGGCGTATGACTATCCCGGAAATGTCAGAGAGCTAAAATCAATTGTGCAATATGCCGCCAGCATGGCCAAAGGAAAATCGATTTCGATCCATCATTTGCCTTCCTACGTGATGGTAGCTTTAGCCAATAAACATCGTTTGACTGTGCCGCAGGTGTACTCCGACACCCTTGTCCCACTCGCAGAAGTGGAAAAGGAACATATTCTCAAGGCCTACCGACATACAGGCGAAAACAAACTGAAAACCGCGCGTTTATTGCAAATCGGTTTGAACACCCTTCGCCGCAAGTTGCTGTCGTATGGCATTGCCTAGGGGTGCCATAAAGGAACTGCTGTTCCAAAATGGAATTGTTAGCCCAAGCTTCCTTTTTTATTAACATTTATCACCATTGCGTGCCAAAATGGCACAACATCCTCCCTCGCCCCTTGCTCTTTCAAACGCCCTCCCCCTCTCTCTACTTAAATTCTTTTAATAAATTTATCGAATAGTTAGTCGCATTCTCCAGCGTTAAATTCATGTGGCATAGCAATTGCTTTGCCAATAGTAAGCGGCTGTATAGTAGCTGGAAAACGACCCGGGTGCCCCTGTGACCTTCCAAGTTGGCACACCCAAGTGATTCCAGGAGAAATGGACTCCGCTCTCGTTCGAATCCGGCCTATCTGTAAATTAGTCTTGCTCTTACCAAGGGGTTAGCAATGAAAATCCTTGTTATTGATGATGAAGTTATGATGCTGGAATCCCTCAAAATTGGATTGACAAGCAAAGGTTACAACGTTGTCGGTTATAATAACGGTCAACAGGCGCTGGACCATCTGTCTGGTAAGGATCACGGTATCGATCTGGTCATAACCGATTACTTAATGCCCATAATCAACGGCATGGACCTGCTGCTGGCAATTCGGCAGCTTCATAAAACCCTGCCTGTATTAATAATGACCGCCTATGCCGATACCAGCATGATTCTCGAAGCGTTTAAAAACGGCTGTAACGGCTT
>CAITZN010000501.1 GCA_903896915.1 uncultured bacterium | reverse complement strand
TGAGGGCACGCTTATCGGTGTGCTGGGCATCGCCCACGATATTACTGAACGTAAACAGGCCGAAGAAGCCCTGCAGGCCTCCCTGGCCGAAAAGGAAGTACTCCTGCGAGAGGTGCATCACCGGGTGAAAAACAACATGGCCGCCATTATCGGCCTTCTCAACCTGCAGCAGCATGCGATAGAGGATCCTCAGGCCCGGAGAATCATGACCGACCTAAGTTCACGGATTAGCGCCATGAGTCTCGTTCACGAGAAACTCTACCGATCAGAATCTCTCTCCAAAATTGATTTCCAGGAGTACCTGCAATCGCTCATCTCCCATCTGCGTACGTCCTTTAGCTCTCCCCGAATCAAATGCTTGATAAACACTCATGGAGTGGAGATGCCGCTTGATCTTGCTGTACCCTGCGGCATGATTATCAATGAACTCATTACCAACGCTCTTAAGTATGCTTTTCCTAAAGAGCGTGCCGAGCAAGGGATCGAAGACCGCATTTCTGTGTCTCTCCACAATGAAAATAATATTTTCACCTTGTCCGTGGCAGATAATGGTGTCGGCCTGCCTCCTGGGTTTGACCTGAACAACACGGCCACCTTGGGACTCACCCTGGTTCAGATGCTTGGCCAGCATCAGCTTGGGGGGCAATACGTTATCAACCAGGTTGGCGGAACCAAGTTTACACTCACTTTTTCACTCCAAGATGGAGGGAAACCTTATGCGTAATGCTACTATCCTCATTGTTGAGGATGATGCAATCCTGGCCTTGAACCTGCGAGGGATGCTTTCTCACCTGGGCTACACGGTGGCCGGGTCTTGTGCCACCGGGGAAAAGGCTATAGCCTTTTTATCGAGGCAAAGCGTTGATCTGGTCATCATGGATATTGAACTGGCCGGCACTATGAATGGTATTGCCGCTGCCGAGACAATACACACGATGTGGGATGTCCCTATCGTCTTTCTAACGGGTTTCTCTCAGGACCCATATCTGGAACAGGCAAAAATTGCCGCACCCTATGGGTATCTCGTTAAACCTGTACCTGAACGGGAACTTGCCGCTACCCTTGAAATGGCACTACACCGACACAAGCTTGACCGTGAGCTTGTCGTGAAAAATGAACAGCTCAACCTGCTGCAGCATGAATTGTCAGAAAAGGTTGCTCAACTCGAGTCGACTCTATCGTATGTCAAGCGCTTGGAAGGGATTCTCCCCGTCTGTGTTTATTGCAAAAATATTAGAGATGACGCTGACACTGAACGGGGCAAGGGAAAGTGGTTGCGGATGGAAGAGTACCTCAGCCAGAAGAGCGGAACCGCCGTTTCACATGGTTGCTGCCCTGCATGCTTTAAAAAACATATAGATGATGATTGATAAGGCGTAGGTTTATTGCGGATCGAACTCTCATTATCATGATTAGGTTCAGGATAAACAAGACTACGTAATCCCATAGATTTATTAAACCGAAGACCTCCGAGAGGTGTCCTAACCGAATACCACTTTGCCAACGAAAAACAGGCACTGCGAGAGATCAAGTATCCAGACATCGAAGAACAGTAAGCAGAACATTCCAAGCTGAGAACTGAGGCAAAACGATTGCAGGAAATTATCAAGGACAGGTTTTCTGAAGGCTCCGTTGAATTCTATCACTTTTTTCGCGATTGGCTCATTCAGCACATCCTGGAACGTGATAAAAATACGGGCCATATTTTCAGCAAGCCCCTTCGTCCAAAGGCGTTGCGACGTGAGTTGAAAAAAAGGTGCAAGACGAGACTGGCCGTGAACAATCTCTAGTGAGGCGCTATGGACAAATCCCCGAACTCCCTGCTTATTGTTGATGACGAACAGCCTGTACTCAACACGTTATCGTCAATTTTGGTGAAAAGGGGGTATCGCTGCAGAACAGCCGCGAACGTAGCTCAAGCCAAAAAGGCCTTGGCGGAAGAAACCTTTGATCTGTTGCTCACCGACCGGTACATGCCCGGGGAATCGGGAGTGGATCTGATTCGATATCTCCAAACGCATCATACCCAGACCGCTGCGGTGATGGTGACGGGTATTGATGATCCTGAGTTGGCGAAAGAGGTACTGGAATTGGGAGTTTATGGCTTTATTGTCAAACCTTTTTCCAATAATCTGGTGCTGATTACCGTGGAAAACGCTTTGCGGCGGCACCGGCTTGAATTGCAGGAGCACCGCCGTGCCGAACAACTGGAACAAGAAGTGGCCGCTCAGACCAAATCGTTGGACAAGCAGGTTCGCTTTCTCCAGACCCTGATTGATGCTATTCCCCTTCCCGTCTACTATAAAGATCTCAATAGCGTCTATCTGGGCTGCAATAAGGCGTTCGCGGCGACATTTAACAGGCGCCAAGAAGACATCGTCGGTAAACGAATAAGCAATTTACTTGCTCATGATGTCGCCAGCGAATACCACCAGAAAGATCAGGAACTTTTTCAAACCGGGGGCGTGCAGATATTTGAAAAGGATGTCATTTACGCTGATGGTTCCTGGAACTGCGGAATTTTCCATAAAGCAACCCTTCATGATAGTGAAGGCGTCATTTCTGGTCTGGTCGGAGTGCGGATCGACATCACAGAACTCAAAAAGTCGGAGCAGTTGCTTCGTCTTTCCGAGGAAAACCTTCGCTCCATTATGGATAATCTGCACATAGGGGTCATGATGATCAACCCCTCAATGGAGATCCTGCGGAGCAACAGGCAAATGTTGAAATGGTTCCCCGAGACTGCGGATAATAAGGGGATGCATTGCTATCAGGTATTGGTCAATCAGCAGCAACAAGTGCCTTGCGAGGGATGCCCGGTCAGGAGGGTTTTTGATATCGGGGAGGCGCAGGAATCGACAATGACGCTGCGCACCTCCAAGGGAGAGCGGATTTTTCGGGTTTCCACCTCGCCGATTTTTGACGATGCCGACACCATCACCGCTGTGGTTGCACTTCTAGAAGATGTCACTGATAAGCTGGCGGTTGAACGTGAATTCCGGCAGGCGCAGAAATTGGAGGCTATCGGTCAGCTGGCCGCCGGCATTGCGCATGAAATCAACACCCCGGTACAGTACATCGGCGACAATATCTGTTTCATTGACGAGGCGTTTCGGGATCTGGTTGCCATCAACGAACAATATGCCAGCCTTCTCAAAGCGGTGAAAAATGCAGAGCCTGTCACTGCTTTGATCAAGGAACTGGACGAGGTGATTGATCGGGCAGATGTCCCCTTTCTGCTTGATGAAATACCAAAAACCGTTCAACAGAGCCAGGATGGAGTCAGTCGTATAGGTGAGATAGTCCGGGCCATGAAAGAGTTTTCTCATCCTGGATCTGATGAGAAGGCCCATGCTGATATCAATCGTATCCTGACCAGCACCATAACGGTCAGTCGTAACGAATGGAAATATGTGGCTGAGGTCGAGACGGATTTAGCACCTGACTTGCCGTTAGTTCCTTGCATGGCGGGGGAGATCAATCAGGTGTTTCTCAATCTGATTGTCAATGCCGCCCACGCTATTAATGATATCACGGAGAACGGCAAGCTGGGGAAAGGGCTGATCAGGCTGTCAACCTGCATTCGTGACGGATGGCTGGAGATTCGTGTTGCGGATACCGGCGGTGGCGTTCCTGAAGCCGTAGAGCATCGGATTTTCGATCCCTTTTTCACCACCAAGAAAATAGGGAAGGGTACCGGTCAGGGACTGGCTATCGCCCGCAGTGTGGTTGTCGATAAACACCAGGGAACGATTCGTTTCGAAACAGAGGTCGGCAAGGGAACTACTTTTATCGTCCAGTTGCCGATGAATTGATCTTTTTAAAAAACCCCGGCATGCCTGTGGGGAGTTTCGAGGGAGGCATTACCTGTCATCAATTGGGAGAAGCTTAGTGGCTAAAAAAACAATACTTTTTGTAGACGATGAACCCAATATCCTCTCGGCCCTGAAACGAATATTTCGTCCTCTGCGCGAGGAAAATGTTTTCCATTTTGTGGAGAGCGGCCAGGACGCCCTTGATTTCATGGGCAAACACCAGGTGGATGTCATTGTTTCGGATATGCGGATGCCGGGTATGGACGGGGCAATGCTGCTCACACAAGTTCAGGAAAAATTCCCCCATGCCATCCGTATCATGCTGACCGGTCAAGCCAATGAAGAATCGATTCTGCGTACAGTCGGAACGGTGCACCAGTTCATCGCCAAGCCGTCTGATCCGGAGACATTACGAGAGGTCTTGGAGCGCGCCTGCGCTCTGCAGGATCTCATGGCAAACGAACAGTTAAAAACTCTGGTTTCAAGTATAGGCAAACTTCCCAGCCTGCCCTCAGTGTATGCAAAAATCCAGCGCAAGTTGAAAGAACCGGAATGTTCCCTTGCCGACATCGGAACTATTATTGAACAGGATCTGGCCATGAGTGCCAAGATTCTACAGTTGGTCAATTCATCTTTTTTCGGGTTTTTTAAAAACATTGATAGTCCAGCTAAGGCCGTTAATCTCCTAGGGCTGGACACGGTGAAGGCTTTGGTTTTAAGTGTGGGTATTTTTTCCGAACTTAAATCGGTGCCTGCCCGATTTTTTTCCGTACAACAACTCTGGGAGCACAGTGTAGCGGTCGCGTCCTTTGCGAAAAAAATAATCGAGACGGAAAGCGACTCCAAAGAAATGATCGGCCACGCCTTTCTCGCCGGATTTTTGCATGATATTGGCAAGCTTGTTCTTTTTTCCTGTATGCCACAGAAATATATAGAAGCGACCGAACTGGCTCATGTCAAAGACCTGACAATGTGTCAGGCGGAATATCAAATCCTCGGTGCTACCCATGAAGATGTTGGCAGTTATCTCATCGGGCTATGGGGATTGCCTGGTACTGCCGTAGAAACGGCAGCCTTTCACCATCGTATCGATCAGTATCCGAATCCCTCGTTCTGTCCGACAGTTGCCGTTCATGCTGCCGACGTCATTTATTATATGCTGAAACCTGATCAGCCTTTTAGTGCACCAATGATCAACATGCCCTATCTCGAACGGGCTGGGGTTGGTCACCGCTTTGATCACTGGCTGGAAATCTGTCGGCAAATGGCGATTTAGGGAAGCGCGTGACCAAAAAATACGCCTCATTTCTCCCGTTAGGAGATCTCAAGCAGACAGAGAGGCAGGGGGCAACACTATGAGCCAGTTTGGCAATGATGAGTCCAGGCTTGCGATAAAACTTGTCTACTATGGTCCGGCGTTAAGTGGCAAAACCACAAATCTCATCTACACCAAAGCCCGTAACTGTTTAATAAAAGGGAACATGGCTTATTTTACACTGCAGAGGTCATTTAGATGACGAATAAATCCAGCCTTCCAACCCTTATGGATTCTTTTAAAAAGGCAATCTCCGAACAGCACGCTCGAATGGAGGCTCTGCCTTTCATTTCCGCACTCACTAACGGCAACCTGCCCCTTGAAAGCTACGTCGGACTGTTACGGGCTATGGCAACAATACAGGGCACACTTGAACACGAACTCGTCCAAGTAAACTCTAGGGACATCAAGGCCGTTTTGCTGGACAGGCCTTCTCGACTAATCCATCTCAGAAAGGATTTGAGCAAATTCGATCAAGAGTTCATTCCCGATATTAAGGCAGCACTTACGCAGGCCCTCAAGATTGCAGAACTGATTAGGCGCTATCGAGTAGAGCAGCCTACTGACCTGCTTGGTATCTTATATGTTCTAGAGGGAACTACCCTTGGCAATGCCGTGCATCTTCGAGATGTCCTCAACTCCTTTGGCAGTAAAACTGGCGGAACCGCACACTATTATGCTGGATATGGCAAGGAAACAGCTAGGTACTGGCAGAAGTTTTGTGACGCGATGAATGCACTTCCTATTGACCAGGAAGGTTGCAAGCGTCTTGTCCAAGTGGCCTTGGATTTCTTTGACCAGTTAGAAACCCTTTTCTCTGCCCTTTATCCCCTTGATAACGCTGTGATGATCTTTACGGCCAACATGCTTAACCCCGAAGCTGGCGATCATGCAGTGCCAACTAATGTCGAGGAAATCAAGGCGGCGGTGACTGCTGCGAAAAAATGCCGCAAAGAATTTCCCTATTTCGATGAACGCTATCAAGAACGGGGCCGCAGTTTTGCCAAAAGTGATACGGCTTGGCTGGCAACACTCGTTGAATTGCCGGAGACGCTATTGTC
>CAITZN010000500.1 GCA_903896915.1 uncultured bacterium | reverse complement strand
TCAATTTGTATCAAAAGTCACTTTTTAGAGGTTCCCTTTATTTAGCTTGAAGCTAAGGCCCGATCTACCCTAAAGCAAACAGCCATTTAACGTAAAGGGAAATCAATGAGAAATAGACTTTTTTTAATGGTCGGTATGCTACTTCTTTGTTTAACTGCATCAATCAACATAAACATTAAAACAGCTTTTGCTGATCAACAACAGGAGAAGCTGACGATGGAAGAATTACTTAAATTTATTGACGAATTTCAGGACAAGATAAAAACCAGAGATACTCAGATAGTAACCTACTTTGAAAATGCAGAGAAATTTTTTGAATCAGAAAGAATGCTTTCAATTATGCAAGCTGTGTTTAAGGACTCTAAGAATAGACCACAAGCATTGAGTGATATAGAAAAAAACTTAACACCAGATGAATTAGCAAAAATAACAAAAATTTACTTGGCTAATGTAAGTGATCTTGATGCCGATGACTTTATGTTAAAAACAAGTAAAGGCGATACTGTTTTTTGGAATGTACTACGCATTGGTAATCAAGAAGCAATTCACACGATGTTAAACAAAAAGGTTAATATTAATTTACTGAACTATGAAGGCCGCACAGCCCTTTATGATGCATGGATTCAAAATAACGAGGAACTCATAAATCTCTTATTGGCTCAAGGAGCTGATATTAATGCGAAAGATGATGAATATGGGTCACTTTTGAATCGCAATCTTAATTGGAGAGGAATGGATAATGTGGCCATAATGTTGCTCAATCGCGGTGCGAAGGTCGATATAGTAAACAAAGATGGATGGTCGGCTCTTATTTATTGCTTAAGGTCAGAGAAGTGCTCAAAGGACATCAGTAATATCCAGCGATTACTGGATAAGGGAGCGTCCGTAACAGCCGAGGATAATGAGGGGAACCGTCCATTAACATTTGCTGCTATGAGCAGTAATATTGAGGGAATAAAATTACTCATAAAAAAAGGTGCAAAGGTCAATGCAGCATCAAAAAAAGGCTATACCGCCTTAATGAGTGCCGCATTCGAAGGCAACACAGATGCCATATCAGTTCTGATCAAAAATGGAGCAGAGGTAAATATCGCTGATGCTAATGGCATAACGCCTCTAATGTATGCAGTATATGGAAAAAATAGTGACAAGTCATTAAAAGCTGTTAAACTGCTTTTGGCGAACAAAGCAAAAATTAATACTGTCGACAAAAATGGCACGACTGCATTAATGATAGCGGCGGAACGTGATCACCAAACGTTGGTTCGTGTTCTCCTCGAAAAGGGAGCTTCGGTAACTATTGCAAACAATAATGGTTATACTGCTATCCATTTAGCGTCATTATCTTCATGTGAAAACGCACTGAACCTGCTCGTCAAATTCGGAGGTAAGCTGACGAATTTTGCAGCCGATGAAAAATCTGATTTAAGTATTAAAAGTAATTATTTCATTATCATGGGACCACACGAAGATGAAATAAAGTATTGTCGTAAAGCTTTTGACTATTATCTGAATCTTTTAAATAAAAGCACATTAGTTACAGAGAAAGCCGAAGCAAGTATAGGTGCATCTTGGTATGCAATTCTTTTAAAAGATATTGATAGAGCCAGATTAATTATTGATGAAGCACTCAGATTAGAAGGCAAGCAGTCTGCCGAAAATTATGGAAATCGCGGTCATATTAACATCATTAAAAGTAATCTTGAAGCTGCTTTATCCGATTACAAAAAATTCATACAAATAATGCATGATGACCCAAAAGCTATCAATGATGATCCGTACGCTATTTTAAATCAGGATATAGTGTTAATGCGAAAAATATACCCAGATCATATCTCCCAATTCGATAGTGTAATCAGTAATTTAAAAAAATAAGTACTACAGCAACGCTAAGATGCACAGTAATGCCTGGCTTATAGTTTCTATTTATATGTTTCAACAGCTTGACCATCAGATGCCGGAGGACGGGTTTCGGCGCGTTCATATCGTGAAAATACCCCTTTACTTACACCGAATGAGCGCACCGGGGTATGAGTTGTCGCTTCTACCGGAGCAATGTCTTCCAGTGTTGTTTCTGCATATTTTCCACAGTTAATGCTTGCATTTGCAACATAACTTATAACCCTTTTCGCCTGTGACGCGGGAGTATATTTGCAATTCATTTATGGTCCGCCTCCATGGAGGCGTTGGCATAGTCAATGTTATCACACAAAAGCTTGAGGTGGTTGCGGACTCGTTTGTTTATTTTGGCAGTCATCAAAAAGGCAGGGTTTGCACCCTGCCTCTGTGGTTGTTCGCTGCAAACTTTACGCGCAACGCTGGCTTTCAATGACCTCAAAAATTGTTTTGCTCTCCTGGAAACCATGGTAAATATCAAGTTCTGCACCACCTTCTATGAGTTCCTGGATGCTGATGTAACCAAATTCCGCATAGTCGAAGCCGTTGATGTAGGCGTACCCAAACGCCTGGAGCTGCTCGTCGCTTGAATCTCGTTCGGTTATCCACCAGTCACCTGACGGGGTGAAATAATGCAGGTACGCAATAGCGCCGTAACCCTGTCCTGCGGTCTCATACGTGCGCGGCATTGATGCAATGGTTGCTCTAAGACTTGTCAGTACTTGCTCAAAATGCTTGCCGTCTTCACCGTTGCGGAGCTGCAATACTGTTTGCAACTGTGCTACACCGATAAAATGTTGTAATGTTTTCATTGTTGTTACTTTTTTGGTTTGGTCGTTTGTGTTCTGGTTTTGTGTCTTCTTTTTATTGCTTACTCTCTTGATATCGGTCGAGGAAATGCTTCTCTGCCTCAGTGTTTCCGACAATCAAGCTTAACATATACCCTGCCGCAAAAGCCGCTTTTACCGCTTCTTCGTGCGAGCAATTGGTTTTTTCTTGATACTCTGCCGCCAGTTCATCTATACTCATTATTGTTCCTTGTTTTGGTTTGGTGGTTTGTGTTTTTGTTCAAGCTTGTTTCGTAGGCAATTGCTTTGCAGGGGAAAACTCTCCTGCTGCGCGACAGTATTAACGCCGTTAACTTATTTGAAATTTATAGCAAGCTGCTGGCGCTTTGCCCTGGCTGGCTGCCGGAAAAGCTCAGAAGCGTTGCGCTGTGGCTGTGGCGCTTGCTGCTTTGCATAAGATGCGGACCGTGCTTTTTTGCGTACTGGTTGCTGGTTGCACCAAAATGTTTTGTACAGGCTTGCTTTTTCCCATACATCAGCCAAGCGGGCCATTATCTCCACTATATTGTATGCGCTGGCCTTTATTATAGAACGCGGGTAAATACCGCTTACTGACCAAACCCCATCTCCTGATTCAGATTCAATGATATACGTACCCTGCTCGCATGATAGCCTGTAATTGATGCCAGATTTGCTTGAATAGCTTTCGATGTAAACCGGTGACATGATCACTCCATTTGAGTTTGAAAAACCTGTAACTGATTTTAATCTATACCTTTAATATACTATTTTATACTGAATTCACCTCTATTTTTCATAATTTTTCGCCTATAAATTCAGTTGGAAACACAAAAAATTGTACCGAAAGAAAACAACATTTTGAATGGATGGCGGCGGTTTGAGTGAATGGACATTTGCGCGCTGGTGGATAGCCTGCGGTCCCGACATCCGGTTGACAGCAACAAAGCAAAGCCTCGGGCTTTAGCGAGCTACTCATCGACGCCTCCCGGCGGCGGTCATTTTTAGGGGCGTACTGGCTATAGCTTTAGCCACTGGATGCGCCCCCCTAAAAATACAGACCAGCGATCCCCCGGTTGCCACTGCGGCTGATTGGGGCATTGGACACCAAGCCTCTACAGATATACCCTATCATACCAACCCGGGGGTGTGGGGGGTACTCCCCCCGCGATTGCGGAGCAGCTTCCGGTACACCGGAGGCTGCGGAGTTCTTTATTTTGCAGGTAAAAGGGGTGAGGTACTCCGAACCCTTTTTACCTTGCGCTCTTCATTGCGAAGGCGGGGTGCTTGCTTTGCACGATGTTATCAGACTTCACTGGATGTACTCAGCAAGCAGCGTGACTGAGCAGTATATCGCGAGTTCCAAGCGGAGCGCGGAGAGCTTGAATGCGCCGGGCAGGCCGCGCGAGGAGTATGAGGACAAGCAAGAAGATTGCGGGCGGCTGCCTGACGCTATGACGATGGTTCCGCAATAGCCCTGCGGAGGCAGACGTTGAACGTCAGGATGCTGAGCGAACCACCAAGCGCGATCATCTCAACGTGCTGAATAGTGCAGGAGGTCGGCGCGGCTATTCCTAAATATGTTTCCGAGTAGGGCAGGTGCATAAACTATCGTGACTACTATTCCTGCGAAACACTTTTGAAGTAATGTTATATATTGACCAATTGAATAGAAGCTGGAATTACTCTTCAATACATTCTTTAATCGACGTAAATAAAGAATCTTAGATGAATATTTAGTGGCTTTGATTTGGCATATTTTTTTTGCTTGTAAACTAAACTCTGCTGTGTAGGTGGATCATTTTTTTTGTAAGCTTATTGCAGGAAGGGACATAAATGCTTTCAGACCTATCGGTTGATATTCCAACTGTTTTTATTAGTTATGCTCATGAAGGATCTCTTGGTGAGAAGGTAGCTGCGCTTGCAGATTGGCTCACCGAGCATGGGGTTCAAGTTATTACTGACCACCCTTATCATAATCATCCACCTAGAATAGGTTGGCTGGCCTGGATGCAGCACAGCATTGAAGATGCAAGTCTGGTATTAATTGTCTGCTCTCCACGGTATAAGAATCTCTTTGAAAAGCGTGGTGTAGAGGATAACGGGGGGGCTGGTGTTACTTGGGAAAGTGCTATTATTACCAGCGATCTCTATCATTCAAGGCTTAACAATCAACGTTTTTTCCCAATCCTCCCCGACGATGGCGACAATAGTCATATTCCGAGCTTGCTTACTGACTGGAATAATAATCATCGATTTCCGACTGGTAATCAACGTATTCTTTCGCTGATCTGTGACGAAGTAAAAATTCCAACACCAAAACGTCTCATACAGAGATTGCTGCCAGGTGAATTGGCGGGTAGCAATGACCCGAGACTACAGCCTCGTGAAGGGGATGTTTTTGGGCGCGAACATGAGATAGAAGAAATCCTTGCGTTTTTGAGCGGTGAAAACGGTAGTGCCACGGTTTGTGAGTATGTTGTTCGTTGTCCAGGAATCGGTAAAACTGAGGTGTGTAAAGCTGCGCTTAAACGCTGGCTCAATCATGACAGCGCCACACGCTCGTTTTGGATTCAGGTCAGTGATGATGCGGATACTTTGCGTTTACTTGGACAAATAGGTGCCGCAGTTGGTTTAAAACCAGAGGAAATAGCTCTCATCAGAGATGTTACCCTCTTGAGCCCGTTTCTTCCTGGCGGTCTTTATTATTTAGATAATTTGGATAGTATTGTCGAGACCCCCGACGGTAAACATTTGTTGCGTGAACTTAGCCAATTTCCGGGCATACGCTTTTTAGCATCATCGAGAGTAAATCTGGATAGCGTGCCTGGGAATAGTATTTTCATTGATCGGCTGGATATCGACAGTGCTCTATCGCTTTTTACCAAATGCTGGAACGGAAATCCTCAGCTTAACTTAGCCGAACTCCAAAATTTTGTTGATCAACAGTTGGGTGGCCATGCACTCAGCATCACCCTGCTGGCCCGTTTGGGACGTGCCTATAGTTTGGAACTGCTACAAGAACTGTGGGACGAAAGGGGGACGGCTTTGGCCCAGACTCGTAACCCAGGTCATCGTCTTGATAGTCTGGCAATATCATTCTCCCTTACAGAAAATTTATTGATACAGGAGCCGGGGGCGTTGGATCTTTGGCAATTTGCAGCTCTATTCCCTGAGGGTTTTGATGAGGAAGTCCTCGGTTTGTGGGAAAAGCATAGCGGTCATTACCAGGCTCGCATCACCATGACCGACTTCAACATGCTTGTCCTTGAAAAGGGATGTTTTACCATGCTGCCTCCTGTCGCTCGCTATGCTTTGGGGTATGTGTCGGATAGTAATTCCACTAACCGATGTTTTAATTGGGAGCGCGCTCGTTACTTTGCCTATTCATATTTTATTGAGCTTTCCCGCAATGCTTCTGATACCGTGAGCTGCGATCTAAATATCCGATCTCGCGTTAAGAGCAGTCAACAGTTATGGGCAATTGAACAACTTTTTAAAACGGATATGGCTCTGGGCAATCCTCATGAAGAGTTGGCACGTAAGCTTATTCGACAATTACAAAACGTCTACTCATTTAACGTTTTGGCAGGACTGGCCCTCTTAAAACTCGCCAATCAGATGATGAGTGGTGGTATGCTGGAAAAAGCGCTCGGCGACCTGGAGAGTCGACTCGGGAACGTCGATCTGGCACGGGGCCACTATGATAACGCCATAGAGCTCTACAAAAAGGAACAGGCGAAGCTCGGTCTTGCCAATGCCCTGAAAGCGCTCGGCGACCTGGAGAGTCGACTCGGGAACGTCGATCTGGC
>CAITZN010000499.1 GCA_903896915.1 uncultured bacterium | reverse complement strand
GCACGACCAATACACCGCCATTTTTCAAAAAACGTATAAATAGCTTTGGTGTGGACTGCTGCCTGGACAAACGAGGTATCGGCCAGCATCCCAGCTCCGCTGCCGATCAGGGATGTCGTAATTCGAACGCCACGGGTGGTAGCTATGCGGTCGTCAGCCCAGAACACACTTCCCTTGACGCCGGGGATGACTAGGGCGGAGTGGCCGGTGTCCAGTCCGGTGCTGTATTGTTCATCAAGAAATCGCAGGTAGGTTGAAAATTCACCTTTTTCCCGAAAGTGATCGTGACTGATGGTTGACGACCAGGTTTCGGAATTTGTGCCGGCAAAATTCTCGATTTCGTATTTACCCAGGATGGTTAGGCGGTCCTTTTTGGGATCGCCGATGGGGATGGTGTAGACGGCCCCGAAATTACTTTTCCGTTCTGAGGGTTGCAATTGGAGGTCCAACTGGTGTCCAAACCGGTTGATGTGTCGGTTCGTGTAGCCTAACGTACCCCTGGGGCCGGTATCAGTGCCGTATCCCAGCCCAACACCGTATTTATGAGCAAGGTTTGGAGTGAGCAAGACGCGGACCGGTATTTTTGCAGCGGTGATTCTTTCAATGTTATAATCGAGCTCAACGGTGTCGAAATAATCGGCGTTGAACAGCGATTGTCGTAACCGGATTAATGCTTTTGGAGAGAATGGATCCCCTTCTTTGACGGGAGAAATTTTGCGCAAGAGATCATGGTCGATAAAATCTGCGGTAAAGTCTATGGAGCCGAATGTATATTGGGGGCCGGTGTCCAGTTGCAGATTCATGGAGGCGCTTTGCGCCTTTCGTCTGATTTCCACCCGGTTGTTGCGGAAACCGGCTTTGAGATAACCGCTGTCAAGGGCAACAGCAATCAGCTTTTCTTTGGCTTCTTCGTAGAGTTGATGGTCGAGTATGTCGTTGATATGAAGCGGGAACAATTGAACAGCTTTTCGGAGCGCGGCATCCTCTTTTCCGGGGCCGGTAAGCGATATTTGTAATTCTTGGATGGTGACGGGCTGGCCGGTAGTAACGGCCAAGTCAATCTGGTGCCTTCCGTTTTCGAGTTGTTTTGAGACGATGATACTCGGAGTATAATAACCAAAAGGTTCAAGGGCAGTGGCTGCTTCTTTCTCAACCTTAGCATATAAACGATTGAACATGGTTTCTGAAAGAGCGTCGTTTTCCTTGAGCCTGGCCAGGGAGAGGTGGCTGTGGATATTTTGCCGTTGGATTTCGGTAAGATCTCCAGAAATGGTAATACCGACAGTTGTTTGCGCAGAGACTGGGTTGATGCTGCCGCTTGTCGCAAGGAGCATGCAAAGAAGATACAGCCACAGGTGAATACGCCGGACCCGAATGATATGTGGGGAATGGGGTTTGATGTTCCAGGGGTTGATCGTATCGGATGCCCCTGTGAAGGGCTGAGGCGTAGAGTCTTTCAACGGGGATATGAACATGCCTGAAGTCACTGGGGTAACCAGTAGCGGGATCTTTGGGTTTCATTTCTGGACAACCCGTCTTTTAGGCTGAGTATCGCAATGATGTTAATACGATATTTTCCTTTTTGAAAGAATTGTTTTTGCAGGGCAGAGGCAGGTTTGCTCGAGATCCCCCCCTCCGTGATCTGCGGAAGGGGGGCGGAAGGGTTTATTGTTTGGAAAAGGTGAGGCGGT
>CAITZN010000498.1 GCA_903896915.1 uncultured bacterium | reverse complement strand
CCGTCGCCGCCATTGTTACCAGGACCTGCAAAGATGCAGACGGTTTTTCCCGCTACCGGACCAAAGGTTTCTTCCATCCGGTCAACCGTGCCCCTGCCGGCGTTTTCCATCAGCACCATGCCGGGAATACCGATCTCTTCAATGGTCTGTCGGTCGAATTCGCGCATTTGCGCGGCAAAGGCCATTTGCATGTGGCATCCATTCCATGGGTTGCAGGGGGTAGACGGATTTTTTGTTTATCCCTTAGTTGTTGGGCACTACCGTAAGTTTTTTGAGTAGTTATTAGTTATTATAGGATAGGACGGCTTGGCGTGCAAGGCAACTGTACATTTGTGGTCAACGGTCTGGAGCGGTCTGTTTATGGGTGGCCCTGATGTCGTCTTTAGTCGTGGGCTGCCATCGCAATCCGCCTTTAAAGCCGTAACCGCGGAAGAGATACAGGGTTTGAACAACCTGCCGGCCGAACCAGGGGGAATCCCGGTTGAGTTGCACTTCCTCGACAGGATCGGTGCGGGTGAAGAGGGTTTCGATTTGAGCGGCCATCTGTCGGTCTTCAAAGACGCCAACTGCATCCTTGCCCAGGAACATGCAGTCTTTAAACCAGAAGTAGTAGACATTGGGCCGGGTCCAGCGGTTGATGGAGACAGATCGGGGTTGACCGGGAACATAGAAGGCCAGCTCGCTGGCATATTGGTACTGTAACCCGAAAATAAAAGTCTGATCCGGCCGGTCCATTTTCTTGACCGCAGCTTCGACCTTTTGCCCCAGCACATCCCAGCCAACGCATTCCGAAGCGGTCCGGTCAAGCCATAGCGGTATAGGGAGCGCGGGGTAGACAACTTGAACGATGACCGGTAGGGAGATGGCGGCAGCGGTGATGATTGTGGCCTTCCACAAGCCGGTCAGCCTGTTGGTGCCATTTTTTCGTTCGCTGAACAGGGCGGTGATCAGGATGAGCGCGGTTAGAAAGATTGGTGCGGGCCAGTTACCGTAGATGCGGACATGGAAGGCAAGCAGGAAAAAGATGAGAAAACCGGGCAGCGACATCCATAGCAGAAAGGTGGTTGGGCCGGCGCTCAGACGATGACGCAGAGCGGGGCGGAACCAGGCCGCCAGGATGAGGATGAATGCCACCGGTGAGAGCAGCGCCAACTGGGAGCCGAAGAAATCGCCAATATAATCGAGGGTGAACAGGACTTTGTCGTCGGCGCCGCCCTGATAGAGGACATGCCGGAAGGTTGCCCATTCGTTCTGGCTGTTCCAGACGAGAACCGGGGTGAACAACAAACTGCCGAGCAGCAGACCGAGCCAGGGCCACAGGGTGAGCAGCTGTCGGCGGTGATCGGCGTTGGCCAGCATGGCCAGGAAGAGCGAAGGGAGAAACAGAATCATCGTGTATTTCGACAAGAGTCCGATCCCGAACCAGATGCCGGTACATAGCCACTGGCTAGGGCTCTTGCGGTCAAGGGCGACAGCTGCATGGTAGCAGGCTGCAGCCCAGCAAGGCAGCAGCAGGCCGTCCGGAGTGGCAATCAGGGCGGCACCGTTGAGCAGCAACAACAATTGGCTGAGGAGCGCGGTGTGGAAGGCAACGCGCCAGGAAAACCAGCGGGCGGCAAGCAGGCTGAGGTAGATGGAGGTAACCGTCAGACCGAGCACCGTGGGCAGGCGGACCGCCCATTCGTGGTGGCCGAACAGTGAGGTCGCCAGCCGGATGGTCCAGGCAATCATGGGGGGGTGATCGTGGTAGCCAAGTGCCAGGTAGCGACTCCATTGCCAGTAATTGGTTTCATCAGGAACGAGCAGGAACTGGCCGCTGACGATGAGCCGGATTACTAAAGCGGTGAACAGCAGCAGCCAGGTTGCCCGGTGGCTATCGGTTTGTGGTATGGTCATAAAGAAAGAGGCGCCAAAAAGGTTCTATGAATACTGTTTGCTAAGATTTAAGAGAACAGACTATATAGTGTTTGCTTAAGCTCGGCAATCTCTTGCAGGCCGCCACACCAACAAATCAGAGGAAACGCAGGTGGTTGTCAGAGGGAAGGGTATGGATTTGTCCTTGTTTTTTTAGATGGAGAATTGAGTTGAAACGTATTCATGAACTAGTGTGGATCGCAATCGGGTTGATCGTCTTTACCCTGATCACCTGGCAGCTGGACCTTGACAGGGTCATATCCGCATTCTTCTATACCTCAGGTCAACAATGGCCTGGTATGACCAGCCGGTTCTGGCGGCTGATCTACGAAGTTACCCCTTGGCCGGCATTACTGCTGGGGGGGGGCGCTTTTGTTGTGCTGCTGCTGGGATTTTGCTGGGAACGATTACGCTCTTGGCGGAGGCAAGGTCTGTTCATGCTCTTGTTTCTGGCCCTTGGTCCGGGGCTGCTGGTCAATGTCGTGTTGAAAGACAATCTGGTGAAACCGAGACCCAGGGAATTGATCGAGTTTGGTGGCCCAGATCGCCATACCCAATTTTGGCAACAGGGGGCTCAAGAGCCTCGTCAGAACAATTCCTTTCCTTCGGGGCATGCCTCGATCGCCTTTGCCGTCATGGGGCCCTGGTTTTTTCTTCGGCAGCGCCACCAGCAGATGGCACGAGTTTTTCTTGCGGGTGGCATCGGCTGGGGAGCAGTGGTCGGTGCGGCCAGAATTCTCCAGGGCGGCCATTTTTTCAGCGATGTGGTCTGGGCGGGCGGCCTTGTCTACTTAGTCGGCGGCTTGCTGGCGTTGTGCTGTTCCCTTGATAGCTCCCCTCCAGCCGCAAACATCAGTTAATTCTCTCTCCTCTTACGGTCGGTCGTCGATGTCGATAGCCTGAACGTTTCTTCCTAGCAGACCGTTACGGCTCTTCTGGTTGTCTTTGGCTCAAGAGAGGTCTGACCAGGGCAAAGACCTGATCAACTGTGATTGCCTGGAGGCATTTGTTGTCCGTGCAGGGGGTTTTGCGGTGGTTGGCCGCACTGACGCAGGGGGAACAAGCCAGCCCGGCAAAGATCGGGGTGGAGTTGCCGAGTGAGCCGTAGAGGGCCGGGGTTTCTGGGCCGAAGAGAACGAAGGTCGGCAGTCGTGTGATGGAGGAAAAATGACCTGGTCCAGAATCGTTGGTGACCATGAGCTCAGCCATCGAATAGAGCGCCGGCAGCTGTTGCAGGGGGGTAGCGCCTGCAAAATTGATGCAACGATCGCTGCCGGTCCGGGCGCACATAGCTGCAGCTTCTTCTCGTTCACCGGGAGCCCCCGTGATCAGCACCAGGATATCCTCCCCCTCTGCTAAAATCTTGTTGATTAAGCCGAGATAGCGATCCGGCATCCAGCGGCGTTGTGGCAGGAGTTCGCTGGCATTGGGATTGATCAGGACGAGGCGATGCCTGTTCCGGTCATATATCGGTGCCCGGCCTTGGATGATTTCACGAAGCGGTTCCTGTTCCTGGGGGCTGAATTCGAGCACCGTCAGCCTGATTTCGTCATCACCGACTACTTCTTTGGAAAAAGGCACCTCAGAGCGGTTGCAGAGCAGGGCATTGACCAGGGCGATGAAGTTTTTGGCGATATGGATGTGCGGGTTGTAGAGAACCCTGTGGGTGAGGAGTTCGCCGCGATAGAGTCCTTCGTTGTGAAAACTGTAGAATCCGACCCGATTGACCGCGCCGCATGCGCCGGTGAGCAGGGCGGTGAACCGGGAAAAAAGCTCCAGGTCAATTACGGTGTCGATCCGGTGTTTACGAGTCCAGCAGAGAAAGCGCAAGGTGTCGAGCAGGAGCAGCAGGATATTGTTCTCGCGGAGGGTAAAGATATTGGCAGACGGGATAGTGGCAAGGAGATCAAGGCTGCCCCGGTTTTTATGGAAGATGGCGAAGTAGAGTTCGCATTCCACTTGGGAGCGCATCTTGCGCAGAGCCGGATCCACCAGGATGGTCGATCCCATCTCGGAAAGTTCGAGAAAAAGTACATGTCGGGGTGCTGCGGGTGCTTGGGGCCTGAACAGGCGGTACGTCTTCGTCAAGACCGTCAGAAGAAACGTCAGGGGCATGCCTGCCCACCGATCGACAAATCGCATGGTATCAATGTTCATGGGGAAATCCTGAAAAGAAAAATATGGAGGTTATTCTAACAATAGTCTTGTTTAAATGCGGCTTTTCTGTCCCAGATAAACAACAAGCCCCGGCAAAGAGGCCACCAGATTGACAAGTCCGTAGATGATGGAGAAGGAGAGTACCGCCGCCT
>CAITZN010000497.1 GCA_903896915.1 uncultured bacterium | reverse complement strand
GATGATGCAAAGATCTATAGTAACAAGTTTAAGCTGCTGGCTGAGTCGACAAACAGTCGAGAAACGATCTATAATGACACCTTGGCTCGTATCGGCCCTCATGTTGCGGGTCTGGTTAGCGAAATACTCACTACCTATAAAGCCAACCAGCAACAACTGGCGACCAACCTCAAGGCAACGAGCACGACTTCCATTCGAACCATGTTGATAGGCACCCTTGCTGCTCTATTAATCGGCATCAGCTTTGCCTTCTTCCTTACCCGGGCGATTACAGGACCGATCCGCAAAACTGCAGCCTTTGCCGAGGTTATGGCCAGCGGCGACTTCACTTCAAAGCTTGATGTCAATCAAGGCGATGAGATCGGTCTGATGGCCAATTCCCTGAATGAAATGGTCGGACAACTGGGAACAATGATTAAGAATATTGTTCATGGTGTCAGTAGCCTTTCACATTCATCCACCGATCTGGCCGCAGTATCAAGGCAGTTGTCATCGGCAGCTAAAGATACCGCCGACAAGTCTGGGGTGGTTGCCGCAGCTACCGAAGAGATGAGCACCAACATCCAGTCGGTATCGGCTGCGATGGAACAATCAACCAGCAATGTCAATATGATCGCCTCATCAACTGAAGAGATGACGGCCACTGTTAACGAGATCGCCGAGAGTGCAGAAAAGGCGCGGGTCATCACCAATGCGGCGGTTAAGCAATCGCAACAGGCTTCAGTGAAAATGACTGAACTTGGTCAAACGGCGATACGGATAGGTAAGGTAACCGAGGCCATCACTGAGATTTCCGAGCAGACCAATCTTCTTGCCCTCAACGCCACCATCGAGGCGGCACGGGCAGGGGAAGCGGGTAAGGGCTTTGCGGTTGTCGCCAATGAAATCAAGGAACTGGCACGGCAGACGGCAGCGGCCACAGTTGATATTAAGAACCAGATCAGCGAGATGCAGGCCACTACCAGCGGTACCATAGAGGATATCTCCAAAATTTCCGAAGTTATTGTCGATATTAATAATGTTATCAATACGATTGCTACTGCTGTAGAAGAGCAATCGGCGGCGACCAGTGAAATTGCAGGCAATATCGCCCAGGCTTCTCAGGGGATTGCCGAGGTTAATGAGAATGTAGCCCAGAGTACGGTGGTTGTTGGAGAAATAACTCGTGATATCGCAATGATAAGCCAGCAGTCAGGCCAGGTTGGCGATGGTTCCAGCCAGGTACAGGCTAGTGCCCAAAGTCTCTCCGAGCTTGCCGATCAGCTAGAGCTGCTTGTGAAAAAATTTAAGGTCTAACTGCTCCTGTGGCGCTGATTTCATCCTTATTTTCGCCCGAAAGCCTGTCTTCATGGCAGGTTTTCGGGAAGATCAGTGCAGGAAATTCACCCGGAAAAGGTCCGTTGTCATACCGTGAACCCCACAACTTTATTTCATACCAGCACGCATAATCGACGCCTCTGGTGGCTGATAGGGGTGCCCAGCCTTGTTATCCTGAGCTTCATTCTCGGAGGAAACTGGCTCGTCAACACATTGGAACAGGTGTCTGTTCGCGAGCATTATTCGGTTCTCGAAGCCATTGCCCGGATGAAAACCGACCAGTTGCTCGTATGGCGCCAGGAAAGGCTGGCCGATGCCCGGATGAATTCTTCCGGCCTGATTAAGACCATAACCACTGAGTGGCGCAAGACCGGTAACCCTGCGGTGCTGAAGGATGTTGCCGCGCGAATGGAGATATTTCGCGAAAACGAGGGCTACCACAACATGATCCTGGTTGCCCCCAGCGGTAAAATTCTGGTGTCCTTGATCAATAAAACCGAACTTCAGGAAACTCAAGAACAGAGCCCTCAACAACACGAGCTTCTCGAGCCGGAAGAGAGAATTCTCTTGAGTCAGGTGTTGGCCTCGGGGCAACCTACTCTGGGTGATTTCTATTATTGTCATACCTGCAACCGAATGCACATCAATGTGGGGGCGCCGGTTGTTGACAAAGACAATCAGATGATAGCGGTGCTCTTTCTGGTTACCGACCCGGAACAAAACATCTTCCCCCAATTACAGGCTTGGCCTTTATCACAAGGCAAGGGGCCATCCCAGGCGGAGGAACCCTTCTATGGTTTCCCCGGTCCTTCGTATCTTGCAGAGCCGCAGATCTGGTCTGGGGCGAACGCTGACACCCATGGTAACTCTTTCCTGGTCCGTAAAGAGCGAGAGAGCGTAATCTTCCTTACCCCTCTGCAGTATCCTACTGTTCCACCGTACACCCTTCGCCTGGCGTTGGCACACGTTGAGAACCCAGCAGTCCGGGCTGTGCGCGGCGAATCAGGGCTAGCCCGGGGTAAAGATTGCTATGGAGAGGACATTCTGGCCGATATTCGTGCGATACCGGGCACAACCTGGCATATGGTTACTAAAATTGATACCGCCGCCTTGTTGTTCAAAGCCCGTTTTCAGAGTTTTGGAATTCTCTTGCTCCTTGCCATGGTGGTATGCACAAGTGCCGCTTTGGTCCGACTCGTTACGGTCTCCCGGCAGAAGGATTTGTCCGAGGCCCTTTTGCACGCAGAATTCGAGCGAAGTCAGGCCAGGGAGGAAATTCGCGCCACCCTTTACGGTATCGGTGCTGGGGTTATGGCTACCGATGCGAGCGGTCTTATTACCCGGATGAATCCAGAGGCTGAAAGACTCACCGGCTGGGAAGAAGGAGAGGCCCTTGGCCAACCTCTGGCGACTGTTTTTCATGTCATCAACCAGGAAACCAAAAATGTTATGGCCCCGCCTATCGAACAGGTGTTGGAGGAAGGGGTGATTGTAGAAGTAAGTTCTTCTGTTCTTCTGGTTTCTCGGGGCGGGCAGCGGTGGCCAGTGACTGACAGTTGGTCCCCCCTCAGGACCGAGAGTGGCGAAATTACTGGTGTGGTATTGATATTTCGCGATCAGACCAAGAAAAAGGCCATGGAAGAAGCCCGGGTAGAAAGCGCCAAGCAGTACAGTGAACTGGTCGATAGTGTTAATGATCTGATATGGGAGACCGGTCCTGACTACTGCTTTACTTTTGTCAGCCGGCGAGCGACGAATATGCTTGGCTATCATCCTGAAGAAATTACAGGTCAGTTTTGGAAAGTTTTTCTGAGCCCATGTGAATCGGATCTCCAAAAGGACCTTATTAAACAGAGTGTAGCTAATCAAAAACCCTACAACCAGCACTGCCAGGCCATGGTTCGGAAAGACGGTAGCGAGGTGATCTTCGAAACAAGCGCTACACCTATCTTTGATAAGCGAGGCCGGTTTCGTGGTTATCGGGGCATCAGTCGTGACATCACTGAACGTCGGCAGGCAGAAGAAGAACAGGGAAAACTTCAGGCCCAACTGCTCCAGGTCCAGAAAATGGATACCGTCGGTCGACTGGCTGGCGGCGTGGCTCATGATTTCAACAACATGTTGACTGTTATCTGCAGTTATGTGGAAATGACCTTAAACGAATTGCAAGTTAGCGATCCCCTTTATAAACGCATGTATGAGGTGCACCAGGCTGCCCAGCACTCGGCTGATTTGACACGGCAGTTGCTTGCTTTTGCTCGCAAGCAGGTGATAGCCCCCCGGGTACTTGATCTTAACGAAACAATCTCTGGGTCGTTGAAGATGCTCAATCGCCTGATCGGCGAAAACATCAAATTGATATGGAAACCTGGGCAGGGGCTCTGGAATGTTCGGATGGATACAACCCAGATCAGTCAGATTCTTGCCAATCTGGCAGTGAATGCCCGTGATGCCATCAACGGGCCAGGAAATCTGACCATTGAGACCGCAAATGTCGTCATCGATCAAGCCGATTGTGCCATCAATCTTGATCTGACCCCGGGCAACTTTATCCTGTTAAGCATACGCGATGAAGGCTGCGGCATGGACAAGGAGACCCTGTCTAAAATTTTTGAACCTTTTTTCACGACCAAGGAGGAGGGCAAGGGGACGGGGCTCGGGTTGTCGATGGTATACGGCATTGTCAAACAAAATAAAGGGGTTGTTGATGTGTCTAGTGAGCTTGGTCTAGGAACAGTTGTTAATATTTATCTGCCGCAAGTACACTTAGGAACCACAGTGACACTCACTAAATGCGACAATGCCAAGGATACAGGGAAAGAAACCATTCTTCTGGTGGAAGACGAAATCGCAATCCTTGAACTTGGGACCTATATCCTCGAACAGCGAGGCTATACAGTGCTAACAGCACATTCACCATTAAAAGCTTTGGATATTGTTATCGAGTATCGAGGCGTGATCGATCTGCTTATAACCGATGTGATCATGCCGGAAATGAACGGGAGGGAACTTGTCAGGGAGATTGTAGTGGTCCGGCCTGAAACTAAGGTCCTATTTATATCAGGGTACACCGCCGATGTTATCTCACACCACGGCGGCTTGGATGCGGGCATACATTTTCTCGAGAAACCTTTTTTAGCAAGCAGCCTGAGCAAGAAAGTCAGGGAAGTACTCGATCAAACAGATGGCGAATTTCGATCGAATCCAGCCAGCATTCCGGCGAAAAAGGCCCGTGTATAATGAGAGTATGGTCACGAGGTAACTTGTCTACCGGCAACCTAAGCCTCCTTTTCCTTATGGAAGCCAGCACAGTAACGGTTTTAGTCTTTTCGGGCGTAAACTCAAGCGACACGCGTATGATGGGCTTTTAATGCGGAACTAAAAAAAACTGATTAGAAGCACTTTAGGGCGGGCTGGATTATTGGCAATCAGCGCCACAGGCCCGCATCGAGGATTTTACAACGGCTTGATATTTTTTTTCACACGAAGCGCGCTCACCTACGTCAGAAACTTTGTCGCAATCGTTTAAGAGTTTCTTCGCTAATATAACATTTTCTTGGCGTCTTTCTATTTCTTTACGTTGGTTATCTTGGGTTTCGTTTAAGGCCCTGGCAATTTTTTGTAGGTTTGTTAGTCCGCTGCCATCAATAAGGCCAACCGGCGCACCTATGAGTGTGTCAGTGGTGATGAATTGTGCCACTATTGTGGCAAATACTAGGAGTTTAATACGCATGATATTTTTTAGTCGTTCAAATTAGTGTTGGTGATTAAGCATTATATCCAAAAGTCAGGGTGAAAGCAAATCGGACTGCCTTTTGATACTTGAAAGATATTAGAATAATTCTATCACAGGCATCTTGCAGAGAATGCTCCCCGGTTGGCAGTTGCTGATCGGGGATTTTTTTATCTCTTGTTATGGGGGATGTGATGAGAGTGAACGAAAAAAGCCACTTAGCTGAATGTCGGCTAAGTGGCTTATATGTTAAGTGAACGAGGCGGGATTCGAACCCGCTATTGTTTGCTTAATAGCCTGGATTTATGAGGTAAATAATCAGCCTGTGATACCGCTGTGATACGCCTCAGCGGTAAACATCTTTTCTGTGTCCGACATTCACTCCATGAATAAGAAGTTCGTTATCCTGGATTGAGTAAACAATTCTATATTGACCTTGTCTGATTCGATATAGTCCGAATCCTGTAAGCTTCTGACTACCGGTTGGGCGCGGATCATCGGCAAGCCGTTCTATCTTTGACAGGATCTTATTTAAATCGGTCTTTGGAACGCTTTTTAATTCCTTGTAGACCAATTCCTTAAAAAGGATTTCATATCCTGCCATCTTGTTGCAGCCTTTTTACCATTTCGGAAAAACTGACAACCGGTTCATTGATCCGATCTTCATAAACGGCAATATCTGTCGCATCTTCTGCAAGCGCTTCTCTGACAGCCTGATTAACCAGGGCGGATATAGATTTTGATGTTTCCACTGATTTCAGTTTCAACGCTTTATGCAACATCGGATCGAGATAAATTGTGGCTCTTTTT
>CAITZN010000496.1 GCA_903896915.1 uncultured bacterium | reverse complement strand
TCACCGCCGACATATTGACCCGGCTTACGCACCAAAGGGAGTATCCGGTCTAGGTCGATCTGTTTTTTTATGGACATAATAATAGATGTGGGCAATACCATTAGTAAGAGAAAACTGAGCAATCTATAAAAAAATATTCAAAAATTCATGCAATAGTAGCAATATACATAAAAAAACATCCAGCCATGCCAGTAATATTTATTACCGTAGACTAAGCGACGAAGCAAGGGAGCCCGCATTTCGAAATTGCGGCATGTCTTTTGCTAGAGAAGATAGAGAAAGTTACTCTCCTTAAACCTAGAAAACTGAGGGCCGTATTCCTCTATACGATGCACAAAAAAATGAAGAATACTATCAGCACCGTTATCTACAGCCAAATCCTTCTCCTGTTATTGACATGCAACCTCGCTGCCGCTGAAGGTAAACCTGAGTTACAAAAAGTACGGCATACGGTTCTGTCGTCCACCTCAGAACAGGTTACTTTGCAACTCAACGGCTCCTATATCCCAAAAGTATTCACTTTGAAAGGTGAAACGCCAAGGGTTGTCTTTGACTTTCCCGATATGACGCACAGCAGGGAGGTACAAGGCAACACAACCACCAAGGGTGCTATTGTTAAACGTATTCGGGTGGGCATGCATACTGATGCAACACTTAAGACAAGAATTGTTTTCGATGTGCCAACATTACAGGGAGTTACTTACAATCAAAAATTCGATGACAAATCTTCGACTCTAACTATCCAATTTACGACTGATGCAAAGTTAGCCGCACCTGGTCCCAAAAACAAGACAGCAACTCCACCTGAAAAAGGTTTATCTCCATCAAAAGATGCCCCAAAAAAGACCGCAGATACAAAACCTGTGGAAAGTCCGCCTGCAGTGACGGCCGAATTTCAGACCATACCCAAAACAGAAACGGTCCAAACCGGTAGCGAGTCCAAATCACAGAGCGAGACAAAGGAACCCCTCCTTCTGCAACCGACAGATTCAGCAGAAAAAAAGACTCCAGCCAACCCAGTTGCTAAATCACAGCCAGAAGCAACCGCGGATAGCAAAGCCTCTGCTAAGACAAAAACGACTCAAACCGAAAGCACCGCCAAGCAACAGCCTGCGGTACAAGAAGCCTCACCACAACCAGCGGTAACCGGAGAAAAGGCAGAAGAAAAGAAGACCCCGGCTCCCTCAACAGCGCCACCACAGCCCGTCATAGCCGCAGATACCAAACCCTCAAACAAAACGGAAATAGTCAAGCCGGCACCACCCCCTGGGGGAACCGTGGGGCCATTGATTGAATCCGTCAAATTCGATGGGACGTCACCCAAGGGGGAGATGGTCCTGTTCAAACTCAATGATTTCCATCCACCCGTCATCCATGGTGTTGAGGAAGGTATTCCACGGGTTATCTGCGACTTCAACAGCACCCAAATCGTTGATTCCGTGAAAAACTTCATCAAAGCAGATGGGAAATATGTCAAAATAATCCGGATCACCAAACACAAAAAACCCGAGCGGATTCGGGTGGTGCTCGATTTGGAGCCAAACCGAAGCTACGATCTGCAACAGGTTTTTTTCAAAGAGGACAATCTCTTTGTCATCATTGTCAATACGGTAAAGAAGTGACCGGACACATTAAGGAACCTGTTCGACTGTGAAATGCGGCGGTGGAATCAAGTGGAAAAGTGCGGCCGCCTGTTGTGTGTGCGAGTAGACCTTGTTGACATGAACAGTCAGCGTACCGGTGATCGCATTTCCCCTTATCTGCAGATGCCGAGGCCAGTTAACACCGGAATCAGGGGAAGCACTGTATGCCGAGTAGGTTATATCAAGGACCAAGCCCCCCTGAGGATCAAAAAGGAGATGTCGTAGCATCTCCCTGCTCAGCGAGTCAAGCAGGACATGGTGGGTCATTGAACGCCCATCCTTCCAGACATACCAGAACCCGGCCTTCTCCAAATCTTGCGCCGTTTTGACGGCACTCGGTTCCACTTGTGGCAACAGCCCGCTCAGGAAGAAAAACAAATCCTCAGCCCGGATAGCATCATCGACATAGGAACGCCAAAAATCCGAGTCGGTCTTTCCTTGATAAATCCGGCCGATCCGATTGTCCACCATGGTAAACGAAGTGCCATCGGAAACTGCGATAAAGATCGACCGCCCCAGCGGATCAGTTGCCGAAAAGCGTAGAAACGCAGGCTTCTGCAACTGCAGAACAGCATCCACGCCTCCCTTGTTGCCAAGGACATCCCAACTAAGACGAATATCCGCATCAAGAGCAAGCGGTTGCGAAACCTGCAAGAAACCTATAAAAAGATTGTCGGCTTCCTGTTGCCGTTCGGGGGCAAGCGGTGTGGTCTTTGGCAGTTTTGTGGCACAACCTGACAAAGCTCCCAGGCAGAGCAGCAGAGAGAGCAGTAGAAAGCTGGATAATTTTGCCGGTCTCAATGTGTTCCCTGTTTTTCAAGTATTCGTATCTTCTCCAGAATCTTGACTTTATCCTTTTCACTTTCCGTAGAGAATTTAACGGCTTTTTTGTAGGCTTCCAGAGCTTGCCGAACCCGGCCGCTCTCCAGATAGACGTCGCCCAGATGATCCAGTATGGCCGGATCGCCGGGTGATAACCTGACAGCAGTTTCCAACTCCCTGATCGCCTGTTCAAATTTGCCAAGCCGGTAATAGACCCAGCCGAGACTATCGTGAATGTAACCGTTATCTGGCTTGAGTTCGATCGCCCGTTGAATGTAGTCCAACGCCTTGTCCAGATTGACCTTTTTATCAGCCCAACTGTAACCGACAAAATTCAGAGCTGCAGCATTGTCAGGTTTCAGTTCAATGATCTTCTGCATAATCTGCAAAGCCGCACTGTGGTCCCCGCTGTTTTCAAGGAGCAGGCCGTATTCATAGAGGAGATTTTCATCTTCCGGATAGAGTTCAAGCCCCTGAAGCAAAACCTGTTTGCTCAGGTCATCCTTACCCCGCAATTGATGGAGGGCGGCGAGCATGATGTACATCTCAGCATTGCGAATATCGGCCGCCACAATATTCTTCTCAAGAACTCGCCTGGCTTCATCCAGCCGTTTTTGTTCACGTAAGATTCTAACCTGAAGAAACAAGGCGTCCGGATACTCAACGGCCTTCCGGTCAATCTTGCGGACCTGTTTCAGGGCACGCTCATATTTTTCCTTCTGCACGAACAAAACTGCAAGAAAATACCTCGCTTCCGGCAGATTCTCCTTTTCCAGGATCTTCTCAGCAATCGATATGGCCTTATCATACTGTTTTTGCTTGGCATAAATCCGAGCGATAGTCAAATCAACCCGCTGGGGTTGGTCAGCGAAGGTTTTGAGCTGATTAAGTTCAACCAGAGCCTGCTCATCTTTCTTTTGCAGAAGGTACACGTGGACAAGGGCTATCCGAGCGCTTTCATTTTGCTCTTCGCGTTCAACAATGTCTTTGTAGAGTGTTACAGCCTCCTCATACCGAGCTGTTTTTATATACATCTCGCCGAGCTCCATCTGCAATTCACTCGACCAGTTCCGCTCCAAGGCCTTTTGATAATGTTCGACAGCCGCATCGCTCTTATCCTGTAACTGCAGGAGACGAGCCATGAGGACATGTCCGGGATAGGATGTCGGCTCCAAAGACAAGACCCGTTCAAGGAGCGATCGAGCCTTATCAAGCTGATTGCTAGGAAGATACATCTCGGCAAGCAGTAATAAAATGGCTGGGTCATCGGGATGACGGTCGCTGATCAACTGGTACTGCTGCATTGCCAGCGTATTCTTTTTCTGGCGGAGAAGCACTTTGGCGTAGAGCATCCGCATCCCTGTCTTGTCCGGATGGTTGGCAAGATAGGTTTGGAGCCAGATGGCTGCTTCGTCGGTCCGTTCCAGCCTGAGCAACAAAAGCGGTACTTTTTCGCTGATCAACTCCACCTGCGGATCGCAGATTAGTGCCTTTTGGTAGGCCTCCAGGGCCTCTTCAAATTTGAGCAGAAGTTCAGCATGACGCCCCCAAAGAAAATAGAAATAGGAACAACCAAGATCGGTATCGCTTTCATCAGAAGAGGAGGCCTGCGGGGATTGTTTGATTGGCGCAACAGGTTTGATTTTCTGTTGGCATCCACAGAGTAAAAAAACCGTGCAGGCCAGGGCAACGAGCAATCGGTGACAGGAACGATCAGTTAGCCAGAGCATTCGATACCTTTTTTTGCAAACATTTGCCGCACCGCTTCCCGGATAGAGGATTGCACTTCCTGCACCGACCTGGCGGCATTAATGCGCACTATACAACCATGGGGAAAGGATGCAAAGAGTGCGGCAACTTTCTCCAATTGATCTTGCTGTTCAAAATCGTTTAGCGACTCACCTCGCAGTTCACGAATCCTAGTAACGCTTTCAGCAGCGGTCATGGCAAGGAGCAGCACCATATCCGGTTCCGGAGCAAAACTGTTACGCTGAAAAATAGCTGCCGGATCACAACCCGCCGCTCCCTGGTAGGCTGCGGTAGAGAAATAATAGCGGTCAGTCAGTACTATGTGGCCTTGCTCCAGGGCCGGCAAAATACATTCCGCAACGTGCTGCTGGCGGTCCAGAACGAAGAGTTCGAGCTCCTGCTCTCGCGATACCTGCTGGCGGTCTTGATAAAGTGCGCGAATTTGCTGCCCATAAGGGCCAGTGGTCGGCTCCCTGGTCTCGATGACCACATAGCCCTGGTTCCGCAAATAAGTAGCCAAAAGAGGCAACTGCGTGGATTTACCGGTGCCGTCAATGCCTTCAAAGGCGATCAGTATGCCTGGATTCATGCGATTCCCTGTCGTGCCCTGTTGGCAGCAATGGTTTGCGCCATGGTGAGAGCTGCCAGCAAACTTGTTGGATCGGCTAGATTACGGCCCGCAATGTCATAGGCAGTGCCGTGATCGACTGAAGTTCGGACAAGAGGGAGACCGAGGGTAACATTGACGCCATCGTGAAAATGGAGCAGTTTAAAGGGAATCAACCCCTGATCGTGATACATGGCAATAACCGCATCGAACTGACCGGCAGCAGCCTTATAAAACACCGTGTCCGGCGGCCAGGGTCCGCTGACATCACCCTGAACTGAATTTTCCGCCACTGCCGGCGCGATAATGCGTGCCTCTTCATCCCCGAACAGGGAGTCCTCCCCGCTGTGGGGGTTCAAACCAGCAACCGCTATCCGTGGGTTGGCGATGGCGAAATCCTGCTGCAAGGCTATCCGGGTCATCTCGATACAGTTGCCGATCTCTTGACGGGTCAACAGCTCGCACACCCGGCGCAACGGTTCATGGATGGTAACTAACACCACTTTCAAACTGGGCCCGGCCATCATCATTCTGACCTGGCGGGTATCAGTCAAGGCAGCCAGCATTTCGGTATGTCCCGGGTAGGAATAACCAGCCTGCTGCAGACTTTTTTTACTGATCGGACAGGTCACCAAGGCGCTGCAATGACGGGCACCGATAAGACTGACCGCATCAATGATATACTGGCCCATGACTCTGCCCGTTACCAGATCGGGCTGGCCCCAAGACATCAGCGAAGACCTTACGGAGCCCACCTGAAAAACAGGAATCGTACCTTTGACAATGGGTTCACCGGGAAGCCAAGAAACGATGTCAATTCGCATTTGCAGGAGCTCGGCAGCTTGCCGGAGGACGCCACCATCGCCAACAATGATGGCCCGGCCTGCGCAGGGAATATCCTTCCGGCTGAAGAGCTTGCAAATGATTTCCGGTCCGATGCCCACCGGACAGCCCATGGTAATGGCAACAGGCGCCAGGTTTTCCTGTGACTCACTCTTGTTCATAGCTCCCACCTAACCGGCAAAATCAAAAGCATCCCTGATAAGTTCAATCTGTGCAGGTTGATTGTTCTTATCCAGAGTTACACCAATCACATCAAACCGGGCTGTCGGATCATTCAATTGGCAACTGAGAAGGTACCCTTGGGCTATTTTTGACAACTGCCGCTGTTTTCTTTTATCGACCGCTTCAACAGGGGTACCGTAAAGGTGTGAATGCCGGGTCTTAACCTCAACAAAGACAAGCGTTCCCTGGTCACGGGCAACAATATCGACTTCGCCAAACTGCCTGCGATAATTTTTTTCCAAAATTTCATACCCCTGCCGCACAAGATACTCGGCAGCAAAGGCTTCCCCTAAGCGGCCGGTGGAGATTGTATCTGTTTTTTTCCAAAAAAACATAGCAGTCCGCCCCAATCCATTCATCAAGAACGATGTAATCCCAAACGTCTGACCCTGGTCAAACTCCAACGTCAAACCTGCTCATCATAACGAATCCGGTACCGGTACCAAGGCGGCATCGTTGCTATCAAGAAATTCCATTACCCCCCGGTAGGTCCGACGGTGCAGAGGACACGGGCCGTAACGGCTAATCGCCATCCGATGCTCCTTTGTGGGATAGCCCTGATGACGCAGAAAACCGTACTGGGGATATTGACGATGGCTCTCCGCCATAAACCTATCTCGGGTCACTTTGGCGATGATCGAGGCAGCGGCAATTGAGGCACTCTTCGATTCCCCCTTGACAAGGGTACGCTGGCTGATCGGCGTTGGCACCTGAAATGTACCATCAACCAGAAGATAGTCGGGCGGGCAACCATTATTTCTACCAGCGCAATCCTCCATCGCCCTTTTCATGGCGAGCAACGATGCCTGTAAAATATTTATCTGCTCAATTTCACGGGGCCCGGCAATGCCAATACCAATCAACGAACCGTTCGCCTGAAGAATATCAAAGAGCACGATGCGGCGACGGGCAGTCAGCATTTTAGAATCTTTGAACAATCTGTAGTCGCAACTTTGGGGCAAAATCACACAGGCAGCAACCACAGGACCGGCAAGAGGTCCTCGACCGGCTTCATCGACCCCGGCAACATTTGAATATCCCTGACTATACAGACTACGTTCGAATTGGAAGGTGTCAGCTGGATAAAAAGAATCGGAAGATAAAACAAGAGAATCGCATGGTTTCATAACAAGAGGCCATGCTTCGTGGAAATCATCGGGAGATAAAGAAGAAGAGGTTGATACGTAAATACGACAAGGGGCATCCGACAATCGTGATGATTATCGGATGCCCAATGCCAGCCAAACTTCGTAACGCTGCTCTGATGGATAAACGGGACAGAGCAAAACCGATCGTTTACCTCAGATAATGCCACGCTCACGGATACGTGCGGCTTTGCCCCGAAGTTCGCGCAGGTAATACAAACGTGAACGGCGGACACGGCCGAGGGTGACCACCTCAATTTTCTCAATTCGTGGCGAGTGGAGAGCAAAGGTTTTTTCGACACCAACCCCGTGGGAGATCTTGCGAACCGTAAAAGAGGCGTCCATCATGCCGCGTTTCCGTGTAAGGACCACGCCGTGAAAGATCTGAACACGCTC